>JBAYTV010000283.1:0-3020 GCA_041675405.1 Sideroxydans sp.
GAGTCGGGTGTCGAAGTCCCCTATCTCCAAGCAAGCAGCAGTGGCGCGACTAGTGTGGCCTTTAAGAAGGCTGTCCTGAGTCTGGTCGTTACACCGCAAATCACTCCAGAAGACAGTGTGACTATGAAAGTTGCGGTGACTCAGGATTCTGTGGGTAACATCTACGCGGGCGTGCCGAGTATCAATACCAAGAAAGTTGACACCCAAGTGCTGGTGGAGAATGGCGGTACGGTGGTGATTGGCGGGGTTTATACACAAGATGAATCGGATTCGACTTCTGCCGTTCCTGGATTGAGCGATATTCCTGTGTTGGGATGGCTGTTCAAGCAGAATACTCAAGTGAAGAGCAAGAAAGAATTGTTGGTGTTCATCACGCCTAAGATTTTGAAGGACACATTGGGTTCTAACTGAGACAGTAGTGCGTTGTTAGGAAGCCCGGCGTGAGCCGGGCTTTTGTTTTGCAGAGGTAGAAAAGAATTCCAGCTACAATTCTCAGCATGAGCGATACGACTTCACATAAAGAAAAGTCAGGTAACGTCATCTTGATCGGGATGATGGGTTCTGGCAAAACCACTGTCGGAAGGTTGCTAGCAAAGCAACTTGGCAAGACATTCATCGATAGTGATGAGGAGATACAGCGCCGCACTGGCGTTACCATCCCCCACATTTTCGATGTCGAGGGCGAAGCGGGATTCAGACAAAGAGAATCCGCAGTTTTGGAAGACTTGGCTGAACGCAGCGATCTTGTGCTTGCGACGGGAGGAGGTGCGATCCTCAGCCCACATAACCGTTGCGTACTAAAAGCGAGTGGAGTGGTCGTCTATCTCAAGAGTAATGTGCATGACCTTTGGCAGCGCACGCGCCACGATACCAATAGGCCGTTGCTGCAAACCGCCGACCCGCGTGGGAAATTACAAGAACTGTTCGAGCAGCGAGATCCGCTGTATGCAGAGATCGCCGATATCGTCATGCAGACCGGAAAACAGAGCGTCCACGTCCTGTTGATGCGATTGCAACAAAGACTTCAAGAAATGAATGCCCGTTCCAATGTCGGAGATGACAAATCAATGAAGACGCTCAGTGTCGGTTTGGCCGAACGCAGTTATCCGATACATATCGGCAATGATCTGCTGAACAAGCCGGAATTACTACTCCCCTATTTGCCACGCAAGCGCGCCGTCATCGTTACAAATACGACGGTTGCGCCCCTTTATCTCGGGCGCCTGACCGAGGTCTTGGCGAAACATCAGATACAGGTCGAGAACATCATCCTGCCAGATGGAGAGCAATACAAAAACAATGAATCGATGAATGTCATCTACGATGCGCTTTTGCGCTCGCGCTGCGAACGTAGTACGCCGATCATCGCACTGGGTGGGGGGGTGATCGGTGACATGACAGGATTTGCCGCCGCCAGCTATCTGCGCGGGGTGCCCTTCATTCAGATTCCAACAACACTGTTGTCGCAGGTCGATTCTTCGGTCGGCGGAAAGACGGGCATCAATCACCCCTTGGGTAAGAACATGATCGGTGCGTTCTATCAGCCTTTGGTCGTGCTGGCAGATGTGGCGACATTGGATACTTTGCCAGATAAGGAATTGCGGGCGGGTATAGCCGAGGTCATCAAGTACGGATTGATACGCGACCTGCCGTTCTTGGAGTGGCTAGAGGCGAATATTGAAAAAATACTTTCTCGCGATAAGGCAGCTTTGCAATATGCCATTGCCAGAAGCTGTGAGAACAAAGCCGAGGTCGTTGCAGCCGACGAGCGTGAAAGCGGCGAGCGTGCTTTGCTGAATCTTGGACACACCTTTGGTCATGCCATCGAGAATGGTATGGGTTACGGAGTTTGGCTGCATGGCGAAGCCGTTGCGACAGGGACAATTATGGCGACTGATCTGTCGCATCGCCTCGGATGGTTGAGCGCGCAAGATGTGGTGCGTGTGCGTAAATTGTTCGAACATGCAGGATTGCCAACAGTCGGCCCAAAACTGGGGGCGGAAAAGTACATGCAGTTAATGGGGCTGGACAAGAAAGTGGCGGATGGAAAGATACGTTTCGTGCTGCTGAAGTCATTGGGAAATGCCGTCATGACGGGTGACGTGGAGCCGGCAATGTTGGAGCAGACGCTAGAGGCTTGCAGTGGCTGAACAGCTGTTAGCACCCTATGCTGTCAGTACCAGTGTGCGAGGCAGGCGCATAGATGAGCCTGTGCCGATTGGTCGCAGTGAGTTCCAGCGTGATCGTGATCGCATCATTCACTCGGCCGCATTCCGTCGTCTTGAATATAAGACTCAGGTCTTTGTTAACCATGAGGGAGACCTCTTTCGCACTCGCCTCACGCATAGCATCGAAGTGGCTCAGATCGGACGCTCCATCGCTCGCCGACTTCGCTTAAATGAAGATCTAGTCGAAGCGATATCGCTGGCGCACGATCTTGGGCATACACCATTCGGACATGCGGGGCAGGAGGCGTTGAACGAGTGCATGAAAGACCATGGTGGGTTCGAACACAACCTGCAATCGTTGCGTGTCGTCGATGTGCTGGAAGAAAAATATGCCGCGTTCGACGGTTTGAACCTATGCTTTGAGACGCGCGAGGGAATCCTCAAACATTGTTCTCCAGCCAATGCTGCCGAGCTTGGCGAAGTGGGGGGGCGATTTTTGATCAATCAGCGCCCATCGCTGGAAGCCCAACTAGCAAATCTGGCGGATGAGATCGCTTACAACAACCACGACGTCGATGACGGCCTCCGTTCTGGTTTGCTCACCTTCGAGCAGTTGTCCTCGGTGCGTCTGTTTGCAGAACATCTTGATGAAGTGCGTCAAGCGTTCCCAACGCTGGCCGAGCGCAGAGTGGTGCACGAGACCGTACGTCGTATGATCAACGCTTTGGTCTCCGATTTGATAGCGCAGACCGAGAGCAACATTAGACTAAATTCGCCGAAATCTCTTGATGACGTGCGCGCGGCACCGCCACTGGTGGCATTTAGCTTAGAGATGCATGAAAAGAACCGCGA
>JBAYTV010000284.1:0-3010 GCA_041675405.1 Sideroxydans sp.
ACTGGCAAACACTTCGGTATGGAGCAGAACTGGTGGTATGACGAACGCCGCGATGTCATCGGTGCGACCAACGGCGCTTTGGATTATCTGGAGAAGTTACACGATCAATTCGGCGATTGGGAACTCGCCTTGGCTGCCTATAACTGGGGAGAGAACGCAGTAGCACGCGCACAAGCCAAGAACCGCAGACTGGGCAAGCCCACCGACTATTCACATCTCAAGTTGCCGCGCGAAACCGCGAACTACGTGCCCAAACTGCTGGCCGTGAAGAACATCGTGAGCGATCCGGCGCGTTTCGGCATCGTGTTGACCAACATTCCGAACCGACCCTACTTCGCCATCGTCACCCCATCCAAACCGATGGACCTCAAGGTGGCAGCCGAATTGGCTGAGATATCCATGGAAGAGTTCATCGCACTCAATCCAGCCAACAACCGTCCCGTCATCCTGCAAGACCAAGCCGACGTGATATTGCTGCCCGTGGACAATGTAGAGACGTTCCGCGCCAATCTGGAAAAGAGCGACCAACGCTTGGTCTCGTGGAAGTCTTACCAGAGCGAGAAAGGCGAATCGTTCCAAGAGATCGCATCCCGCTTCGACCTTCCGCTAGAACATCTGCGCTCGGCCAACGGCTTGTCTAAGTATGCGGTTCAAAGCAATGGACAGACTCTGCTGGTCCCTGCCGCAGATGACGACGAGTTCTCGCCATTCAACATGCATGCGACGGCGGCGCAAGAGATGTCCGGCTTCTCCTACACCGTGCGCAAAGGCGACACCATCTCCACCATCGCCCGCCGCTTCCATACAAGTTCAGCCAACCTGGTTGCGATGAACCGTGGTAGCCATCGCTTGCGTGTCGGCCAACGCTTCACCATCTTGCCCGGCGCTGCATATCCACGTCGTGCAGCCGTCAAACGTAGTAACAAGAATCGCCCATCCGTCTCCAATAAAGTGAAGCGCGCTGCGGCCGCCAAGCCCGTCAGCCGCCTCGCTTACAACTCCCGCTGATTTTATTTGATGAAAAGATGACAGCTCACGCGATGCGTCGAGCTGAGTTCTGTCGTTTCAGGATAACGGGAACAGTTAGGCATCGCATGCGCACAGCGCGGTGCGAAGTGGCAACCACTTGGTGGATTCGACGGTGAAGGCATATCGCCTTCCAACTTGATGAACGTCCTGCCCTCACCATCGATACGCGGTACCGCAGACAGCAGCGCCTGCGTGTAAGGATGTTTGGGGGAATGCATCACCTCGTCCGTCGTGCCGCGTTCGACGATACGCCCCAGATACATCACACACACCTCGTGCGCAAGATATTCCACCACACCCAAGTTGTGCGTGATGAAAAGATAGCTCAACCCCAACTCGTTTTGCAGCGACTTCAGCAGATTCAATATTTGCGCCTGCACAGATACATCCAATGCACTCGTCGGTTCATCGCAGATCAACAATTGCGGCGACACCGCCAAGGCGCGTGCGATAGCGATACGCTGACGCTGGCCGCCGGAGAACTCATGCGGGTAGCGCCACTTGCTGTCACGCGCAAGGCCCACCTTATCCAACAATCCGTCGATGTGCGTCTGCCGCTCGGTGCTGTTATTACCGATGTTCAGCGCGCTCATCCCCTCTTCCAATATCTCCGCCACCCGCATCTTGGGGTTGAGTGACGCGTAAGGGTCTTGGAACACCATCTGCATCGTCGCACGCGAAGCGCCTGTGCCGATCGATTCCTTGCCGTCGAACTGCACGCTACCGCTCGTTGCTGGTACGAGTTGCAGCAAAGATTTCCCGAGTGTCGTCTTGCCGCAACCAGACTCACCGACCAGTGCCAAGGTACGACCTTTTACAATGGATAGCGAAACACCATCCACCGCCTTCACCTGCCCCACCACTCGCTGCAGCAATCCCTTGCGAATATCGAAGTGGACTTTGAGGTCTGCGACCTCAAGTAGCGAAGGGGAAAGGGGGAAGGGAGAAGGGAAAATCCGCTGCTCCGCTTCAACCCTTCTCTCTTCCCCCTTCTCTCTTCCCAGACTTTCCCCATAAAGATGACACCTAACCCCCTGCCCCTCAGCCACCACTGTCCACGCTGGCGTCTGCTCATGGCACAGCGCCCAAGCCTTGTCGCAACGCGGCGCAAAACAGCATCCGTGCGTGATGCTACCCAGCGGCGGCACACTACCCGGGATAGCGCTCAAAGATTGACCGGAACGCCCAGCACTCGGCAAAGCGGCGAACAGCTTCTGCGTGTAGGGGTGTAACGGTTTTGCGAATAATTCATCGCGCGATGCCTGCTCCACGATCTGCCCCGCGTACATCACGCCGACACGATGCGCCGTCTCTGCCACCACCCCCAAGTCATGCGTGATGAGCAGCATCGCCATGCCCGTCTTCGCCTGCGTATCGCGTAACAACTGCAACACCTGCGCTTGTATCGTCACATCCAGCGCGGTCGTCGGCTCGTCCGCGATGAGCAGACGTGGACTGCCTGCCAGCGCCATCGCGATCATCACACGCTGTTTCATGCCACCAGAGAGTTGGAAGGGATATTCATCGATACGGCGCGCGGCATCGGGGATGCCCACTTGATCCAGCAGCTCGACACTGCGTTGCCGCACTGCATCCGCATCCAAACCTTGATGCAACTCCAACACCTCCGCGATCTGCTGCCCCACCGTCATCACCGGATTCAAACTCAGCCCCGGCTCTTGAAAGATCATCGCCATCTTGCCGCCGCGCACGTTGCGCATCTCGCGTTCAGGCAAATCGAAGAGCGATGTCTGCCCCATCTGCACCGCACCGCCCGCGTTCTGCACGCCATCAGGCAGCAGACGCATCAAAGACAGCGCCGTCATCGACTTGCCGCAACCCGATTCACCCAACAAGGCGAAAGTCTCACCCGCCGCGATCTCGAACGAGATGCCATCGACGATGGCCGCGCCGTTGCGTAACGCAGTGGTAAGAGAAACAACAGAAAGTAATGAACTCATTCTTTATCTATCCAACGGAC
>JBAYTV010000285.1:0-3003 GCA_041675405.1 Sideroxydans sp.
TAGTGAGCCGGGTACCGTTCATCAACAGGACCTGATCACCATTTTTGCTGCTGCGTTCGATCTGTCGCTGCCATGCGGCATCTTGAGCTGTTGCCAAACCCTGGGTGACGGCATCCAGGAATGGGCGCAGAAGCACATGGTCGTTCCATAAAGTCTGCAGATTCTTGCTGTTCATCTCATGCAACGAGATGCCCAATATCTTGCTTGCGCTGGCATTGGTCGAACGCAGATTGAGTTGCTCGTCCAACACCAAAACGCCGGACGACAGGTGAGCCAACACGCTTTCCAAGTGAGCTTTTGCATCTTCGACTTGCCGCTGTTGCTGCTCGCCCAAGCGTTTAGCAGCTGAGAGCTGAGAGGTCATCTGATTGAACAATGCCGTCAAACCACCCAGTTCATCATTACTTTGCACGGGATAGCTGCTACTGAAATCACCCTTGGCTACGGCACGCGTACCCTCGGCAAGCGCCGCTAGTGGCGCGCTCAGTCGTGCACTGAAGAAGAACGCGGCAGACACTGCGCTCAGTACCACGATCAATAAAGTCAGTGTCAGTGTGATCCCGTAGAGCCGCTTCAATCCCAATCTGGACAAAGTCAGCTGCTGGTAATCCCCATACACCGACTGCACTGTCTCAGCATCCGCTGCCAACTGTTTGGGAACGGGTTGTGCGAATTGCAAGACCCGCCTTTCGTCAATCCTTAACGAGGAGTGAATGGGTACTAGTACGCGCAAGATCAAACTGTCATCGGGCAATGCATCAACCGTACTGTAACTACCGCGCGACCAAGCCTCTCTCATCATCGAACTACTAGGCGCGTCTATCTTCGAACTACGCCTCTTGCCTGCCACCGCGAGCAGCTTACCGTTGTCTGCGAATACGGCCGCTTCTTGGACGCCGCCTTCTGCGATGAAGCGTGCCAAGGTCTCGCTGTTCCTGCTCTGCTCTTGGTCTGCAACGATCATGGCAACGAATTGTCCTTTTTTAGTCAACTCATCCAAACCGTTCTGCAGCGTACTGCGCGCTAGATTCAAACCACCCTCTAAGGCTTTTTCCACGCGCACATCGAACCATGACTCGATGCTCTTGCCGAGGAACTGCACCGACACCGCGTACATCAAGACGCCGGGCAACACCGCGATCAAAACAAAAAAAACAGCCAGACGCAATGTGAGTTTTGTGCCATAGACCTTCTGCTTGAGCTTCATCCTCAATTGCCAGAACTGGTAGGCGACTAGCATGAACAACCCGACGGCCAACATCCCGGTCAGGGTCAATACGGTGTAGTAGTTGCGGGATAACAGATCGGTATCGGCGCTGATACTGGAGAGCATGAACAACAACACAGCGCCCGCGACACCGCAGAACAGGATGAGATATTTCATCGCTGCCCCTCGCTTCCCGGCGCCTCTGGGCTGATGTCCCAGTGGTATAGCTTGGATTCGACACTCCACTGGTCGCTCGTCAATGCATTGACTTGAAGCGGTTTGGGGAGCTGTGTCAGGTCTAAGCGCATGGAGGCGCTCGCTCCGATTTGACTGTTCTTTTTGGCCCAACGGGAAAGATAACCTCCGGCTGCATTGTCCAGCAGCTCGACGGAAATGGGGGGAGAGGTCTGATAGCCGACCGCGCGCAATGCATCTTTGAGTTCAAAGAAACTTTGGAACAGTCCGCCGCGGGAAAGACGATATTGTCGCGTAAGCGTGTTGAAACTCAGTTTGGTGGTCTGCTCGAAACTCTCGATATCGGTATCCAGCCAATACCAACGCGAGCGATGCACAGCCAACTCGCTCACAAAATACAAGGTGACGCCGCGTTTAAGTGCCTCTTCGACGCTGGCTGGCAATACGATCCTGAAGTCCGCAGTCAGACGGTAACCTTCATCGGTGAGGCGTGCCTCGACTTTATTGATTTCGATACCTTCGGCGCTTGCCGTGGATGCAAAGCAGATGCAACAGAGAAGGCAGGCCGCTCTGAAAGAACTTTTAATGATGTTTGTGCAGCAACGCATAAAAGAATCCATCGTGCTGTTCGTCTGGCAACAATTGCCCTGTTGACGCAACATCCGCAAGCAAGGCCGTCTTCTCTTGAGCGGCTGCGGGATGTTTCGCCAAGAAACTATCGATCACGTATTGGTTCTCTCTCGCAAAGACAGAACACGTACAGTAAAGCAATCTACCACCGTTATCCAACAACGCCCACAATGCTTCCAATATCTGCGCCTGCTGTCTGGCGAACGATTCGATGTCTGTGGGGCGACGCAACCATTTGATATCCGGGTGACGGCGCACCACGCCCGAAGCGGAGCAGGGTACATCAGCAAGGATACGTTGGAAGGGTTTACCGTCCCACCAATCGTTTGGTGTCGCCGCATCACCGCATACCACCTGTGCCTTCAACCCCAGTCGTTGCAGATTCTCGCGCACACGGGTGAGGCGCTGTTCTTCTTTATCCAGCGCCAGCAGTTCTATATCCGCCATCTCCAACAGATGCGCGGCTTTGCCGCCGGGTGCTGAGCACGCATCCAACACGTGCATCCCCGTACTGACTTGCAAAAGATGCGCCGCATATTGCGCGCCCGCATCCTGTACCGACACCCAGCCTTCCGCGAACTTCGGTAAACGTTCGACACCTACCGGGTTTTGCACGATGAGCGCAGCGGGTGCCACGATTCGCGCAGCGATGTCCTGTGCTTGGAGCAGGGCCAGATATTCAGATGCACTCGTGTGCCTAACGTTGACTCGCAATGTCATGGGGGGATGTTGATTCCCCGCGGCGAGTATGTCTTGAGCTTTTTCGCCGTACTGATTTTTAAGGGCATCTATCCACCATTGCGGATAAGAATATTTACTTGCATCTTCGCTGTCCGCCGCAAGCATCAACGATTCACGCTGACGCAGATAATTACGCAACACCGCGTTGATCAAACCACCCGCTCTTGGGTTGAGGCGTTTCGCCGCACTCACAGCTTGATCCACGATCACATACTGTCCCGCCTTGGTGA
>JBAYTV010000286.1:0-2989 GCA_041675405.1 Sideroxydans sp.
CCGGCCGCTTCGATGAGAGTGAACACGCAACGTCTCCAAATAGATAGGCAGAAAATCCGAGGCGCGAACTGTATCTTGTTACCCCCTCTTAGAGCAAGGCAAGCGCGACCTAAAACGCTAACTTACCGTCACATAAGAAAAAAGTTTTCTTACCCACAAAAGCTGTGGATAACTTTGTGGATGAAACAAGTTGGTGAATGTTTCAAGCCCGTTACAACAAGGAGTAAGCTATTCTGCTCAATAAATATACCGAAAAAAATACAATAATAAACAATGACATGCCGTAAGTTGCAATATGGCGTCACGGATATAGGGCATGAAAGCCACATACTTATTGGCGTTGTGAGTAATTACGCTTTGTCAATATGCCGTTAGGCCTATTTTCAAATATTTTTTGCGTCGTCGTGCAAGCGATTAAACAATCGTTATTATTCAGTCGCGTGGGGATTTCCAGGGCCCATGCATCGTCCATAGGCCCCCACTCAGTTGCTCAACTATTTATGTGAAGGTGACCAATTATGAAAGTGAAACTGATTGTCTTATTGATGTTGTCTCTCACGCCGATGCTGGCCCATGACGGTTTTGCGGATGATCTGAACAAAGCGACCGGTAGCAACTTGGGCAACAAGGTCGAGGCGCAAGCAAAGTCATCCGCGAAGGCTACTGGCAACAAACAGCTGGCTGCGCAAGTGAACAAGAAGTTGCTGGCTGAAGGCCGTAAGAATCAATGCTCATTCAAGAGCGGCTCGGATGAACTGGCGCCTGGATGTGGATCCAAATCCAAGAAACTGGCCGGCATCATCATCGATGTAAAGAAGTCCTTGCAGTCGCAGGGGCAGACGGGCTTCAAGTTCACTGTGTCTGGACATACTGATTCATCGGGTGATGCCGCCAAAAACAAGGAGCTGTCAGCTCGTCGCGCGCAAGTGATGGTGAAAGAACTTGTCGCACAGGGAGTGAGCGCGGAAGACATCCATGCTGTTGGCATGGGATCGGATAAGCCGATCGTCAAAAAAGATGACACACCCGCCAAGAAAGCCAAGAACCGTCGCTACGAAGTCCAGGTCCACTTCTGATCTTCTCTGGGATAATGGAGCGGCATGTCCAGCATGGGCGTGCCGTTTTTTATTGAGGAACGAACGTGGCGGTGGATAACAACAGAGTATTGAGTATTCGTGAGCTGAATCTGGCTGCGAAACAATTGATAGAGGGCGGACTGCCCTTGCTGTGGGTGCGCGGGGAGATATCCAACTTCGTCAGTGCCGCATCGGGTCATTGGTATTTCTCTCTCAAGGACGAGGCGGCGCAGGTACGTTGTGTGATGTTCCGCCACAAGAGCCAGTATCTGGATTTCAAACCTGCCAACGGCATGCAAGTCGAAGTCTTGGCCTTGGCATCGATATATGAAGCGCGCGGGGATTTCCAACTGACCTTGGAGAAGATGCGCCCTGCCGGTTTGGGGGCGCTGTTCGAGGCGTTCGAACGCTTGAAGCGCAAGTTGGGTGACGAGGGTTTGTTCGATGGTGAGCGTAAGCGTGAACTGCCGCTGATGCCCAAACAGGTCGGTATCGTGACCTCGTCCCAAGCGGCGGCATTACGCGATGTGTTGCGCACCCTAAGTAACCGTATGCCCAACGTCCCAGTGGTGCTGTATCCCACACCCGTGCAAGGCGAGGGGGCGGGGCAGAAGATCGCTGCCGCCATACGCAGTGCCAGCGAACGTGCCGACTGTGATGTGCTCATCGTGTGTCGCGGTGGTGGCAGTATCGAAGACCTGTGGGCATTCAATGAAGAGGTAGTGGCGCGTGCCATTGCGGACAGTCACATCCCTGTGGTGAGTGGAGTGGGGCATGAGACCGATTTCACCATCGCCGATTTCGTGGCCGACCTGCGTGCCGCCACGCCCACAGCGGCGGCACAGGCCGTTGTGCCAGACGGACAGGAGTGGCGGCAACGCCTGCTGCAATTGCAAAAACGCTTCTCGCGTGCGGCGAATCGTCGTTTCGAGCAGGCGATGCAGCAACTGGACTTCACGCAAAGGCGCTTGGTCCATCCCGCACAACGCATCCAACTCCAATCCGAGCGCTTGGTGGCAGTGAAGCAACGCTGGCAGCGCGCGATGGTCCGCAGCTTGGAGCAACGCATGACGTGTCTTTCATCCATGCAACAGCACTTGCAGCATCTCGACCCTAGCCAAGTGCTGGCGCGCGGATACAGCCTAGTGCGGGATGCAAAGGGCAATATCGTTTCCACTAGCCGGCAAGTGACAGCGGGTGCATCCTTGGATATCACTTTCGCACAAGGCGGTGCGGGCGTGGTGGTGAGGGAAAAACGCTGAGTTCATACTAGCGAATCGGTTAAAATCCGCGCCCATTCCTGTATCTCAATCCGCTTTCCGAATCATGCTCAAACAAATCGCACTCAAGATCGACGTCGACACCTACCGCGGGACGCGTGAAGGTGTGCCACGGTTGGTAGAGGTGTTGCAACGTCATCAGGCGCAGGCCAGCTTCTTCTTCTCTTTAGGGGCAGACCATAGCGGTCGCGCCATCAAGAACGTCTTCCGTTCTGGCTTTGTCAGCAAAGCTCGACGTATCTCCGCCTATCGACATTTAGGATTCAAGACGGCACTCTACGGCACCTTATTGCCTGCGCCGAACATCGGCGAAAAATGTGCCGACACCTTGCGTGCCGTGCGCGATGCGGGTTTTGAGGTGGGCATCCACGCCAACGATCGATTCTGCTGGCAGGACAAAGTGAGCGACAAGGGGGAGAAGTGGACGCGGCGCGAGATGGATAGGGCGGTCGTTCAGTTCACTGAGATTTTCGGCAGTGCACCTAGATCCCATGCGGCGGCGGGTTGGCAGACCAACCGTCACGGTCTGCGTCATACCCAACATCTGGGATTTTCTTACAGCTCAGATACGCGCGGCACACACCCTTATCTCCCTACTTGGGACGCTGAGATCATCGCCTGCCCGCAACTGCC
>JBAYTV010000287.1:0-2984 GCA_041675405.1 Sideroxydans sp.
CAGGCTGGATGCACCTTCCAGTACCACGCCGTCCACTGGAACACTCTCGCCGGGGCGCACGACGAAGATATCGTCCGGGCGGAACTGGCCAACAGGAACATCGATCACCACTCCCTCACGCTCCACATGGGCGATTTTGGGTTGCAGGTGGAACAGGGCTTCGAGTGCTGACGTCGCTTTCTGTTTGGCTCCGGCTTCCAGCAGCTTGCCAAGTAGCACCAGTGTGATGAGTGTCGCACCTGCCTCGAAATACACAGGTTGATGCAGGCCAAACACCATGATGGCGAAACTGAGGAAATACGCTGCGCTGGTGCCTAGTGCGACCAGCAGGTCCATGTTGCCGCTGCCGTGTTTCAAACTACCCCAAGCACCGCGATAGAAACGCATACCCGCCCAGAACTGCACTGGCGTCGCCAACAGCCATTGCAACCATGTCGGGATGTTGAAATGGACATCGAACAACATCAGGAACATCTCAAGCAGCATCGGCGTGATGAGTGCCAAGGCGATCAAAAACTCCAACTTCTCTTTGCGGAATATCTCGGCACGTTGTGCCTTTTCGGCAGCGAAATCGCGCGCCACATGGGCGTCGAAACCGGTATCGGCGACCGCCTTGATGAGTTCATCGACATTGGTCAGCGTGGTATCGAAGGTGATGCTGGCCTTTTCAGTGGCCAAGTTCACCACCGCATTGACCTGTGGGAGCTGGTTTAGAGACTTTTCAAGACGTGCGGAGCAAGAGGCGCAACGCATGCCGACAATTTGGAGTTCTGCGTGTTGTTCTGTATCAGTCATAGTGGAGTGAATTTACCAGAATTCATCGGGAAACTCTTCAACAAAAAGGCGGATATGGCCAGCTCAGCCACATCCGCCTTGCGGTGTTTGCAACGATTTACAGTTTACGCTGGATGCTCAAACCACCACGCAATTGGCCAGGGGAGTAACCCGTGGCTTGGTCATGCGGATATTCAGCAGCGAGGCTGGCTTTGACAGCATCCGACAACTCTTCTGATTTGCCGTGGCAGCTCACGCAACCGGGTTGCAACACGATACCTTTCATGTAGCGGAAGGTCTTGCCGTTCTTGCCATTGATGACTTCGGCCACTTCCAAAGTCTCTGGTTTTTCGCCTTTAGCTAGGCGCTCTTCCATCTTCTTCAATGCTTTTTGTTCCCACTCGTCTGTGGTGCCCAACATCGGGTTGCGCACCTTCATGCTGACTCGGGTCACTTTCCAACCCTTTTGGCGGGATAGCTCACTTGCCATCTTGGGAGCGATGTCTTTACATACTTTGACAGCAGACTCTGGACCGCCTTCTTGCACGGCCTTCTTATTTTCCTCGGCCAATGCTTTCATAAAAGGCATTGCCGCTGCGCGTGTCTCGTCCTTGAGTGCATCGATGTTGCTGTCTGCGTAGGCGGAAACAGTGCTGAGAGCGAGTATGGAAGCGATGATGATTTTCTTGTTCATAAATATCTCCTGAGTGAAAAACGCCCGAAAGAATCGGGCGTAGTTGAAAGGCAAGAATTTATTTCTTTTCCATCGGACAAGTGTTGATGCCCAATAACTGGTAGGGCAGGCAGAATTTGAAGATACCAGTGAGTAAAGGTACAACGCCGATCCAGCCCCATACGCCGATGACACCAGCCAAAGTCATGCCTATCAGGGCAAGTCCGATTACGATGCGCGCGATACGGTCGATACCACCTACGTTTGCTTTCATGGTGAGTTCCTTAAGAGTGTTTGATAAAACGGGAATCAATAGTAATTCCGAATGAGGGCGGGGTATGTGAGAAAAATCACAAAGCTCGTTCTTGACCTTGAGTTGGGCAGGGTTTCCTGTTCCAATCTCGCACCATTCAAAGGGCTGGAGTAAATATGGCGCAGGCAAGTATCGGCATCATCGGGGGAAGCGGGGTCTATGACATCGCAGGGTTGGAGAACAAACGTTGGAAAAAGGTGGGATCCTCTTTCGGCGAACCATCGGACGAATTGTTGTTCGGCGAACTGAATGGCGTGAAGCTGGCCTTCCTGCCGCGCCATGGTCGAGGCCACAAGATACCGCCATCCGAGATCAACTTCCGCGCCAACATCGACGCACTGAAAAGAGTGGGGGTGACTGATGTCATCTCGGTCAGCGCGGTCGGATCACTACGCGAACATCTAAAGCCCGGCACTTTCGTCATCGTCGATCAATTCATCGACCGTACCTTTGCCAGAGAAAAATCCTTCTTTGGGTCAGGCTTGGTGGCGCATGTCTCCATGGCACATCCGGTCTGTAAACGCCTCGGAGACCATATCGAAGCGGCAGCCAAGGAAGCCAACATCAACGCCTTACGCGGCGGCACCTATCTGGTGATGGAAGGCCCGCAGTTCTCCAGCCTCGCCGAATCCGAGCTTTACCGCCAATGGGGATGCGATGTTATCGGCATGACCAATATGCCCGAAGCCAAACTCGCGCGTGAAGCCGAACTTTGCTACGCCACCGTGGCGATGGTCACCGATTATGACTGCTGGCATCCCGACCACGACCACGTGACCGTGGATCAGATCATCAAAGTGTTGCTGGAGAATGCGGACAAAGCCAAGACACTGGTGAAACAAGTCGTGCCGCGCGTGGGTGGAGATGTCAAAGCGTGTGAATGTGGTTGCCGTAGCGCGTTGCAATACGCACTCATCACGGCACCCGAAGCGCGCGATGCGGCGATGAAAGAAAAACTGCAAGCTATCGCTGGGCGCGTACTGAAAGGTTGACCATGAGCGAACAAGAATCCCGCCAACAAATCCTAGCCGCTTCGTGCCGCCTAGTCGAGCTTGGACTGAATCGCGGCACCGCAGGCAACGCCTCGATACGTCACGGCGAAGGCATGCTCGTCACGCCTTCTGCGCTACCTGTAGCGGAAATGACAACAGACAGCATGGTGCGCATGGATTTGGAAGGAAAGGTACTGCAAGGAGGCAAGCCCTCCAGCGAATGGCGCTTCCA
>JBAYTV010000288.1:0-2964 GCA_041675405.1 Sideroxydans sp.
AGCAGGAAGCTGGCGCGTGAAGCAAAATTTTACTGTGGCTACTTGCGTCAACCGATATGCCAACCTGTACAGCGCATTGTTGAAGGAGTCGAGGCCTCATATACAAAGAGCCATCGATCTGGCCCCGGAAAAAGCGAGCGAATGATATGTGTGGATTTGCGGGCATATTGGGAAGTGATGTTCGGTCAGAGATCGCCCGAGGTATGGCTGATGCCATCATTCATCGCGGTCCTGATGACGTAGGTGTGTGGGCAGATGCAGGGGCAAGCATCGCACTGGCTCATCGTCGTCTCTCCGTTGTCGAGCTGTCTCCTGCCGGACATCAACCGATGGCATCTGCATCAGGTCGCTATGTCATCGTGTTCAATGGCGAGATCTACAACCATCTCGATATGCGTACTGAGTTGGAAAAATCGGGCGGCTCTTTCCAATGGCGCGGCCACTCTGATACGGAGACCTTACTTGCAGGTATCGATGCTTGGGGATTGGAAGAAACAATCAAAAAATCCATCGGCATGTTTGCCATAGCCTTGTGGGATAAGCAGACACGCGTGCTGACGCTGGCACGAGATCGCATGGGTGAGAAGCCGCTATATTTTGGATGGCAGGGAAGTGGTGAGCATCGCAGCTTTTTGTTTGGATCTGAACTCAAAGCACTGAAGCGGCATCCCGCATTTGCAGCGCCGATCGATCGCGATGCGCTTTGTTTGCTCTTGCGCCACAACTATATCCCTGCTCCTTATTCGATCTATCGGGGGATATCCAAATTAGAGCCAGGTTGCATATTGACGGTCTCGTTGGAACAGTTAGAGCCGAAGATATGGAAGTATTGGGATACGCTGGAAGCGGCCAGTGCTGGAATCAAGAATCAATTCACCGGCTCGGCGAATGAGGCAGTCGACGAGTTGGAACGAATAGCAAAAGTCGCGGTGCGCCAACAGATGACGGCGGATGTGCCGTTAGGCGCATTCCTCTCCGGCGGTATCGATTCGAGCACCGTGGTTGCGCTGATGCAGGCGCAATCCGCGCGCCCAGTGAAGACCTTCACCATCGGCTTCAACGAAGAGGGCTACAACGAAGCACAACATGCAAAGGTGGTAGCCCGACATCTGGGTACTGAGCACACCGAACTATATGTGACATCGCAACAGGCGATGGATGTGATCCCCCGATTACCCTCCCTTTACTGCGAGCCCTTTGCTGATTCATCGCAGATCCCCACCTTCTTGGTGTCTCAACTCGCTCGACAACATGTCACCGTATCCTTGTCGGGTGATGCGGGCGATGAACTGTTCTGCGGCTATAACCGCTATCAGATGACGCATGATCTCTGGCGCAAGATATCTCTCGTCCCCTCCCTCTTGCGCGTGTTGGCAGCTAAGGGGATCACCTCAATCGCACCGAAACAATGGGATCGTATCGCTCGATCCATCCCAGGGGCTTCGCGCTACGCTTCAGTGGGTGACAAGTTACACAAGGGCGCGGGCGTACTGGCTAGTCCCACTGTGGATGAGCTTTATCTGGGCATGGTCTCGCATCTGTCTGATCCTGCAGCGTGGGTGATCGGAGGGAAAGAGCCGCTCACAAGATTGACAGGTGAGCATGCGGCACTGAATGGCCTTGATCCAGTCGAGCGCATGATGGCACTGGATGCGGTGAGCTACTTGCCCGACGATATCTTGGTGAAAGTAGATCGTGCTGCGATGGGTGTGTCACTAGAAAGTCGCGTTCCATTTCTGGATCATAGGGTCGTCGAATTTGCGTGGAGTCTGCCACTCGAATACAAACTGCGTGAGGGGCAGACCAAGTGGCCATTACGCCAGGTGCTTTACCGTTACGTGCCGCGAGAATTGATCGATCGACCCAAGATGGGTTTTGGCATCCCTCTGCATGATTGGCTGCGTGGCCCGCTGCGTGAATGGGCGGAAGAGCTCTTGGGAGAAGAACGACTGCGGCGAGAAGGCTTCTTTCATCCTGAACCGATCAGGCAAAAGTGGAGGGAACATCTGAGTGGGCAACGCAACTGGGCGGCACTGCTATGGAACGTACTCATGTTCCAAGCTTGGTTAGAGAGCGATCAGACATGAGCAAAAAGCTCATGTTCGTAGTGAATGTGGACTGGTTCTTCATGTCCCATCGCCTGCCCATCGCCTTGGAGGCGATGCGGCAAGGGTATGAGGTGCACATCGCTACCGGCATCACCGATCAAAAAGAAGCAATGGAACAATTGGGTGTGATCGTGCACCCCCTTGCCTTAGATCGGGGCAAAGCGGGTATTTTCCAAACTCTGCGCACCTTTTGGCAGATATTCTCCGTCTTCAAAAAAATCAAGCCAGACATCGTCCATCTTGTCACAATCAAACCAGTTTTGCTGGGCGGAATAGCGGCAAGATTGGCCAACATTCAGGGAGTTGTTGCCGCAATCTCAGGTCTGGGATATGTGTTTCTAGATAGTGGATCGCTTAGTTGGATACGTCGAAAATTCGTGGTTATTCTTTACCGCTTCGTATTCCAACATCCAAACTTGAAAGTGATCTTTCAGAACGCAGATGATCGCAATGAAATAATAAAATGGACCGGATTGAACATAAGCAAAACAGAAATGATTCGAGGTTCGGGCGTCGATTTGGATCTATTTCGCCATGAACCACTTCCGCAAGGTATGCCTATCGTGCTCATGGCGGCTCGGCTTCTTGCTGATAAGGGGGTGCGTGAATTCGTTAGTGCTGCGAGGACTTTGTTGGGTAGGGCTAGGTTCTGTCTGGTGGGAGACATAGACGCTGCGAACCCATCGAGCATTAAAGGGGAAGAAATATCCAAGTGGGTTGCGGAAGGGGTCATTGAGTACTGGGGGCAACGTGGTGACATGGATAAAACACTAGCGACCGCATACATCGTCGTTTTGCCTTCATACCGCGAGGGGCTGCCGAAGATTCTGTTGGAGGCTGCTGCGGTTGGCCGGCC
>JBAYTV010000289.1:0-2954 GCA_041675405.1 Sideroxydans sp.
AGGCTATTCGCAAACTTGTAGGGTGAAGTCGGCAGTCCGAGCGTCTCCGCCGCCAAGCGGCGTATACCTTCACGATTCATGGTGAGTTTGGCAGCACGTGCGGTGGGTATGACGCGCGCCAAGCCCTCTTGCTCGATCTGCACCAGCATGTCCGTCGCGATAGCCTCGATCTCAGGCACGATGATGTGCGGCTTCTCTTTCTCAATGAGTGTTCGCAGTGCTGCGCCATCGGCCATGTTGATGACATGCGCGCGATGCGCGACTTGATGACCTGGCGCGTTCTCGTAACGGTCCACCGCGATGACCTCGACGCCCAGACGTTGCAAGGCGATGATGACTTCCTTGCCCAATTCCCCGCTGCCCAACAACATGACTTTAGTGGCGGATGGTGAAAGAGGTGTGCCTAGAGGGATTGGCTTCATAGATCAGCAGTCATTGCAAAACTGACGCGATTCCTAATGGGTGATCGGCAATGCCCTCGCACATTCCGCGATTCCGTTACGTTTGAGCATCTTGATATAGTCATGCTCACTCTGCGCAACTACGAGTTCAAGGTAGGTCATGTTCTTTTCGATGGACTCGATATAGTAGTTGCGACGCTCGCCATAGACATCTTCGAAGTGATATTCGAGCTTGTGGTGGATGCCATCCAGCACTCCATCCAACTTCTCACGTGTGACCTTATAGAATCCCTTGGTCTTACCCAAGAGATCGAACATACCCTGATAGCTACCGAATTGGGCTTCTTTAAATTCATGGAAGAGGAAGAGCAGCTTCTCGATATATTTACGGTCTGCCATCTGCCCCGTGATATCTGCCGTCGCCACGATGCGCGCTAACATGCGAGATCTCTCAGACGCAAAATCAATCTGCGCAAATGGTCTGAAATGCTCAGTACCCAAGATCATGTCTTTCACATCGACCAAGATACCCGTGGGAAGCATACGTTCGCCGAAGTAATGTTCCATGAATTCGACCCCACGCTGTACATGCGTCTGGGTGAATTGCGCGCCCGTTCCAAATTCCTCACCACGACGTTGGGCGTAACCAATGTCATGCATGAGGATGGCCAGCATCATCAACGTTATCTCCTCGTCTGATAGCTTGTCCCCAGAACGATGCACACCATGCATCAATCGCACACCACACATAAAGACTTCTAGTGTGTGGGATAAATCGTGATAGAGCGTCTTGATCGGTGCGTATCCTGGAAACTCACCGTAGAACATGCGCTTCACGTCCTTGTAGACCTTATGGACAAGCGTGAAGTCGTAATTAGGACTGATGCGACGGATGACGACAGTCGCTTTATCCCAAACGGAATTGGGGTCGGTGTTATCAAACAGCTCGGATATTTCAGCAGGTGTAGGCGCTTTTTTCATGAGTATTTTATATTTCAGACCATATCGCTAGACTGGATAATTTTTCGTTCTGGCTTCAGTCTACCCCACAGACTTCTCTGAAGACAATCTTCCAGAGAGTAAGGTAGCAGAAATGATCAAAGTTGCGCCTACCCAGTCGCGTAATTCCATCGCCTCGGTAGCAAGGAAATATGATGAAAAGGCGGCCACCACCAGTTCGAACAAGAACAGCACCACCGCACGGTTAGCCGATAGATGGGTGACACCGTACTGCACGGCAAAACTGGTGGCGCACAACACCAAGCCCATCAACACCAGCATCAACCAATAGCCTGAAGTAATGTGGGTGAATTGCGCTGATATTTCGCCCTGCCACAACAAGAACGGCAAGGTAAGTGATGCCGTTCCCAACCATAGGCTGAACGATTTTGCTTCGACCGAAAGGTGCGCAGCACGACGCGAGGTGACATTGGAGAGCGCGAAGCCCATGCCCGCTGACAACCCCAACCATTCCGACAGGTTCTGCGGGACAGGCAGCCCCAGACTCGGCTTCCACAGCATGACCATCGCACCTAACAAGGACAGCGCAATGACACCATAACCGAAGCGATTGAGACGTTCCCCCAACAGCCAGAATGAGAACAGGATGGTCCACACAGGCGCGAGGTAGAACAACAACAGCACGCGCATCACCTCACCATGCAACATGCCCAATACATAACCCAGATTCGCCCAGCCCGCACTCAAAATCAGTAGCAGCGCCCACCAGCCAAAAGTGGATCGTTCGCGCCACACACGCGGCAGCATGAACACACCGAAACCCATCGCCAGAGCGTAAGTGATGAAGGTCGCCAGCGCGCCCGACATCCCTACCTCTTGCAACACGCGATAGGGATACCAGATCAACCCCCACACCAGCGCCCCGCTCAATACGCCGACCACTGGCATGACATTTTGTCTTGATGGCACTCGCCTGACCTTTATAATGCGCAACGTTTTTGCCGCTCTCTAAAGACCTTTGCGCAACGTTACGAGCGCAGGTCAGACAAGGAAAAAAGCGGCGAAAAACCAGAGTGTACAAGAAAGTACATGAGGATTTTGAGCCGCTTCTTGACGCAGTATCACCAAGCGCAGTAGTTGCGCAAAGGTCTTTAAATGAATCTTGATCTACAAAAGCTTCAGCCCTACCCCTTCCAGAAACTCGCCAAACTGTTCGGCGAAGTGACGCCGAACGCTTCTCTCAAATCGATCAGCCTGCATATCGGCGAGCCTAAGCATGACACTCCGCGATTCATCAAAGACGCTTTGATCGCCGGTTTGGATGGACTTGCCAATTATCCCACAACAGCAGGCAGCGAAGGCTTACGCACCACCATCGCACAATGGCTAGGCCGTCGTTATGGCATTCCCACACCCGATGCCAAGACCCAAGTGCTTCCCGTGAATGGTAGTCGCGAAGCTTTGTTCTCCTTTGCTCAAGCTGTGATCGACCGCAACCGCCCTCACCCCAACCCTCTCCCAGAGGGCGAGGGAGCCTCTCCGGTGGTCATCTGCCCCAACCCCTTCTATCAGATCTATGAAGGCGCCGCCTTC
>JBAYTV010000290.1:0-2949 GCA_041675405.1 Sideroxydans sp.
ATATCTTCACATCCAGCACCGTGGTCAGTCCACCCAATCCTTGCGCACCGATACCGAGGGCGTTCACCTTATCGAATATCTCGATACGCAATTCTTCGATACGGTTCTTAGCACCTCGCGCCTTGAGTTCGGTCATGTCGATGTCTTCCATCAACGCCTCTTTGGCCAACAGCACTGACTTCTCTGCCGTACCGCCGATGCCGATACCCAGCATGCCGGGTGGACACCAGCCTGCCCCCATCGTCGGTAATTGATTGACCACCCACTCCACGATATCGTCACTCGGGTTGAGCATCGCCATCTTGGATTTATTCTCAGAACCGCCACCTTTGGCTGCGATGCGCACATCCACCTTGTCGCCTGGCACGATCTCAAAATGCACCACAGCAGGCGTGTTATCACCCGTGTTTTTGCGACGGCCAGCGGGATCCGCCACGATGGAGGCACGCAACACGTTGTCTGGCATCAAGTAACCCTTACGCACGCCCGCGTTCACCATCTCAGTGATGCTCATCGTCGCTTCTGACCAGCGCACATCCATACCTACACGCACGAAAGCCACCACGATGCCTGTGTCCTGACAGATAGGACGTTTACCCAGCGCACACATGCGCGAGTTGGTCAGAATCTGCGCCATCGCATCCTTCGCAGCGGGCGATTCCTCGTGCTTGTAGGCGGCCGCCAACGCTTGCACGAAATCTTGAGGATGGTAGTAAGAGATAAACTGCAGCGAATCGGCGACGCTATCGATGAAATCTTGCTGGCGAATGGTAGTCATAGCGATATTTCGATGAAGGGATGCTCGGATTATGGGAGCGTGAGCAATCAGCGTCAAACGGTTAGAATGCGCGCCCGCCTGCATTTGGGCAAACAAGATTCACGGTACTAGACATGGCAATCCAATGGTTCCCCGGGCACATGACAGCGGCACGCAGAAATGCTGCCGAGACGATGGCGCGCATCGATGTGGTCATCGAGGTGCTGGACGCGCGCGTGCCAGAAGCGGGAAGCAACCCATTGATTCGCGAGTTGCGCCTGCATCGCCAACGTCCTTGCCTGAAAGTATTGAACAAGACCGACCTTGCCGACCCCGTTGTGACTCAAGCTTGGCTCGATTACTTCAACAAGCAAGAAGGTGTGTATGCGGTCGCACTCTCCTGCAAAAAAGCGGGGGATGCAACCAAGATACCGAAGCTATGTTTGCCCCTTGCACCACAACGCGGC
Organism: Sideroxydans sp.; assembly: GCA_041675405.1. Taxonomy (GTDB): domain Bacteria; phylum Pseudomonadota; class Gammaproteobacteria; order Burkholderiales; family Gallionellaceae; genus Sideroxyarcus. The sequence continues at coordinate 1,225 of JBAYTV010000290.1, forward strand.
ACTTCACTCAAACCACTTCGTATCATGATCATGGGCATCCCCAACGTTGGAAAATCCACGCTGATGAACACCCTGCTCAAGCGCCGTGCGGCAAAGGTGGGCGATGAACCGGCCATCACCAAGAATCAGCAGAGCTTCAACCTGAACGACCATACGACACTCATCGACACACCCGGCTTGATGTGGCCCAAGATCGAGTTCGAGAGCGATGGCATGATGTTGGCTGCAAGCCACAGCATCGGCCGCAATGCCATCCAAGAGGAAGAAGTAGCCGCCTTTCTCGGTGACATCTTGCTGCAACGTTATCCGCACTTGGTCGTTGGGCGCTACAAATGCGACATCACCGATATGGATGGTGTCGGACTCATCGAAGCCATCGCTAAGTTACGAAGCTTCCGCATCCGCGGCAAAGAGTACGACTTGGAAAAAGCAGCGATCACCCTACTGCAAGATTTCCGCACAGGCGCGCTGGGCCAGATCAGCTTGGAAACCCCTACTTCGCGCATGGAGATGATGCACAGAATATTAGTTCCTGCTTATAATCCAACCCATTCCGATTCTTAAGTTTGCTCGTATGACTTCATTGCGCCTCACGTTTCTGCTTGCCAGCCTCACACTCTCTGGGTGCAGTACACTGCATCTCAGCGCCTACACACTGGATAAAGACCCGCTTGAACCCTTCAATCGCAAGGTCTATGTGCTCAACGACACGTTGGACCAAGCGGTGGTCAAACCCGTCGCGCAAACCTACGCCCAAATCGTGCCCTCACCCGCCCAAACACTGGTGAACAACTTCTTCTCCAACTTGGATGATGTGACGGTCACCGCGAATGATCTGCTTCAGCTTAAATTCAAGCAAGCCGCCAGCGATGGCAGCCGTGTGCTGTTCAATTCCACATTTGGACTCCTGGGATTTCTCAACGTGACTGACCGCCTAGAGAAACACAATGAGGATCTCGGCCAAACCCTGGGTTACTGGGGTATGCACAGCGGCCCTTACCTGATGCTGCCACTATTGGGGCCTAGCTCTTTCCGAGATGGCATCGGTTTGTACGGCGATAGTTATGTCAGCGTAATTGGCAACACGACACCGACCACCTCACGTTATGCCGCTTATGCCGCAGAAGGATTGAACAAGCGTGTGAATCTACTCGATCAAGAAAAGGTCTTGGATGATGCGACCATAGATCGCTACAGCTCTCTTCGAGACTTCTACCTACTGCGTCGTCAAAGTCTGGTGTATGACGGCGACCCGCCGCGTGTGAAATATGACGATGAGGATGAAGAATAGGATGCACCATAAAAAACGGCGGGGTTGAACCCGCCGTTTTTGATTGTGTTGCCTGACTTAGATCACTGAGCGTTACGCAATGCCTCGATGCGCTCATCCAATGGTGGATGGGTCATGAATAGTTTGGAGAAACCGCCCCCACCAGAAATCGCTTGTGCTGCCATGTTCTTCGGCAACGCTGCTACCTCATGGTTACCCTTCAGACGCTCCAACGCAGCGATCATCTTCTGACGACCTGCCAACTTAGCAGCACCTGCATCGGCACGGAACTCACGCTGACGCGAGAACCACATCACAATGATGCTAGCCAGCACGCCCAAGATCAACTGTGCTGCGATCTCAGCCACGAATGCGCCGATCCCAGGGCCGTCACGTCCATCGTTCTTCAACAACACGCGATCAACAAAATAGCCGAACAATTTAGCGAAGAACAC
>JBAYTV010000291.1:0-2939 GCA_041675405.1 Sideroxydans sp.
CACATCATGCCTGCTGCGCCAGCACCGATGACGATCACATCGAATGTAGCTACGACACACTCTTTTTTAGTCATTGCGCTTCAGCGCTGGATAGACGCTTCCACATACAAGCACCCTTGCTGGCTTTGTCGATGTCGTTCATCTGCACTTCATGTAAGACCAACTCCTCATCACTCGCTGCCAACACACGCACACTCAAATGGATAGCCTCGCCTGCGGCATTGAATTGCACGCCATCCTCAGCCGAAGACTCTTCGCCCAGCAGGCTTTCCTGCCCGCGCGTCATCCCCAGATAGACCTCGGCCAGTAGCTCGGTATCCAGCAGCGCACCGTGCAAGGTACGGTGCGAGTTGTCAATAAAATAGCGGTCACATAAGGCGTTGAGGTTGTTCTTCTTGCCGGGGTGGAGCTCCTTGGCGACCTTCAATGTGTCGATGACCGGGTTGCTCAAGGTCGGCAATCCGGCCAACGTCAGCTCCGCATTCAAGAAACCGATATCGAACGGCGCGTTATGGATGATGAGTTGAGCACCTGCGATGAATTCCAACAGTGCGGGCGCGATCTCGGCGAACTTCGCTTCGTTCTGCAAACGTTCCAGTGTCAGTCCGTGGACGGCTGCCGCGCCCTCGTCGATCTCGCGTTCCGGATTGAGATAACGATGGAAAGTACGGTCGGAGATCTTACGGCCATCCATCTCGATAGCAGCGACTTCGATGATGCGGTGCCCCTGCTTGGGGTCAAGGCCGGTTGTTTCAGTATCAAGAACAATTTGTCTCATGTTTGCGCCCTCAATTCTTCGATGCCTCGGTTCGCCAACTCATCGGCGCGCTCGTTTCCTTCGTGGCCTGCATGGCCTTTGACCCATACCCACTCGATATGGTGTCGGGTGACCGCATCGTCCAATCTGCGCCATAGGTCGTCGTTCTTCACAGGCTGCTTGCTCGCCGTCTTCCAACCACGCTGCTTCCACCCGGGCAACCATTCGGTGATGCCTTGCAGCACATATTTTGAATCGGTATGCAAGCGCACCTTGCAAGGACGCGTCAGCGTTTCCAGTGCCATGATAGCCGCCATCAATTCCATCCGATTGTTGGTGGTGTGCTCTTCGCCACCGCACAACTCACGCTCTTTTCCTTTGTTACGCAACAACGCGCCCCAGCCACCGATGCCCGGATTCCCCTTGCATGCACCGTCGCTAAAAACATCAACTACATCACTCATCTTTCTCGACCTTCTGAATACCCTTGTTCAATTTCGGTGTGGCGGGCATCAATTTCTGCACCAACCCCTCATTCCATTTTGGCTTGATGAGTCGCATCCCCGGCACACGCTTGATGGCATGCAAGAAGTACACCCCGCCGCTTCCGCGCCACCAACGTCCCCCGGCACTTTCCATGAAGTGGGCCCGTTGCAACCATTTGCGCTGACGAAACGGTGGCGCAAAACCGGCGAAATACACATCCACCACCTCGAACCCCAACAACGCCAACCAATCTTTCATGCGAGGCAAGGTGATGAACTGCCCGCTCCATGGATAACCTTGTTTCCTGCCTAAAGCACGGTGCATTCCCCACAAGCTGAAGGGATTGAAACCGCTAATGAGTAGATGACCTTCCGGCATCAACACGCGCTCTACCTCGCGGATGATCTGATGCGGGTTCTCAGCGAATTCCAATACATGCGGTAGCAACACCAGATCGAGGCTATCTCCATCGAACGGTAATTCGGAACAACACACGCGCACATGGTTTCCGCCCTGGTTGCCCGCTGTAAAACGTAATGGCATGCGGCTGTTGTGCAGGAAATCCTGCTCTGGAAGGCCAAGCTGCACGGCGTTGTAGCCAAATAGATCACTCACCGACTCATCGAAGTAAGCCTGCTCACGCGCGAGTACATAGCCGCCCTGTTCAGTGGCGAACCATTCGCTCAAACTATTCGAGATTACTTTAGAATTCGGCATCGAACCAAGAGACCTATCATGTTGAACATCACCGCCATCCCTGCCTTACGAGATAACTATATCTGGGCCATTCACGATGCGACGCATGTCGCCATCGTCGATCCCGGTGAGGCCGCCCCTGTTTTGGCTTTCTTGGACAGAACCGGCCTGGAGCTGACCGCCATCCTATGCACCCACAGACACAACGACCACATCGGCGGCATCGCTGAATTGCGTGGAGTATATAACGTGCCCGTGTATGGACGAAGTCATCCGCGCAACCCACATATCACCAATGACTTACGTGAGGGAGATGTACTAAAACTGGAAGTGCCGAGCATCACTTTCAACATCATCGAGACCCGCGGTCACCTGGAGGATCACATCGTTTTCATCGCTCCCGGTGCTGTTTTTTGCGGGGACATCATGTTTGGCGCGGGATGCGGTAAGAACTTTGAAGGCACTTATGCAGAATTGCACCATTCCCTGATGCGATTGGCCGCCCTACCCGATGACACTCAGGTTTACTGTGCACACGAGTACACGGAATATTGTCTTGGTTTTGCAAAACTCTGCGAACCGGCCAACAGTGCCATCCAGAAACGTATCGAAGACACCAAGCAGCTGCGTGCAGCCGACCAACCGAGCGTCCCCTCTTCTATCGCCCTAGAGAAGGCGACCAACCCCTTCATTCGCTGCTCCAGTCCGGAACTCATCCGTACCTTGCAATCACATGGCCTGAAAGAGACTGACGAACTGTCTGTTTTCACCGCTTTGCAGCATTTCTGATTGCCTGAAACAGCGTTCTAGTTTATTCTGCGCGCCCTTTCGGAGAGGTGGATGAGTGGTTTAAGTCGCACGCCTGGAAAGCGTGTGTGGGTTTATAGCCCACCGCGGGTTCGAATCCCGCCCTCTCCGCCAAATACAAAACCGTCCCTCGTGGGCGGTTTTTTATTTGGTTGAGTGTGGGGTGTGGACGAAACCGCTTGGGTTCGACCAG
>JBAYTV010000292.1:0-2920 GCA_041675405.1 Sideroxydans sp.
CTCAGAATAGATGCTGGCAAGCAAGGCATGTGCTTTTGGGCTTTGCGCATCGAGCTGTAGTGCTCTATTGGCGGCACGCTCCGCATCTTCGAGCGATTCCATCGCTTGCAAAGTCTTGGATAGCCCCATCTGTGCTTCCAGATAGTCCGAGCGAAGTTCAAGTGCACGTTGGAATCTCGCCAGTGCAGCCTCGTTCTCCTCCTGTGCCAGATGCACACCACCCATGTTGCAGATGGACTCGGCGTAGTTGGGTTGCAGACGCAATGCCTTATTCAGTGCCTCGATGGCTTCCGGTATGCGATCCTCTTCCAGCAACAACGCGCCCAGATTGTTTAGTGGCTCCAGATAGTTCGGATTGGCAGCGGCCGCTTTGAAGTACCAGTCCAGCGCAGCCTTCTTGTCTCCGCGCTCGCGGTAGATGCTCCCCAGATTGTTCAGCGAAGGAGCGAAGGCGGGATCGAGCGCGAGTGCACGTTGCTGGCAAGCTTCCGCTTTTTCGTATTCCTTGTGGTCGAAATAGGCGATGCCCAGATTGCTGTGTGCCATTGCCATGCGTGGCTCAAGTGCGATAGCGCGTTCACCGTGTTCGATGGCTTTGTCGAGACGTTTGAGTTGGCGCGATATCTCGCTCAGATTGGCATGGAATAACGCAGGATTGAAATGAGATTCGCGCAGCGACGATGGCCCCCTCTCCCCACGGGGGAGGGTTGGGGTGGGGGCGAATGCTATCGCCTTTTCAATCAACTCTGCCGCGATGGCTTGTTTACCACATTGGTGTGCGATGACGCCGAGTAGGTGCAGCGCCAAAGCGTGTTGCGGACGCTGTCGCAGTATCTGTTGCAGAAGGTGTTCGGCCTCTTGCAAGCGACCATTCGACTGTAATTGAGTGGCTAGCGCCATCGCTTGGTCGAGAGAAAGATTGTTCTGAGAAGATAAAGTCATAGTGAATTCGTTGGAATAAATCGAATCGGTCGAACCGTCCAAAGTGTCATTTGAATCGTGCCATGGTTGCAGACTTCTTGCCATCTCTTTCTATGGATTGGGTATTTTTAGTTGATTGGAGTATCCCCGCCACCTGGAGTTTGGATATATCAGACCTAATACATTGGTGCGGGGGCTGGATATATATCTGGGTATAGTCCGATTGGCATATGGCGTTCTCGGACCGAACCGTGTAGGATTTTTACCTACAAGGTAGTAGGTGTTGATAGTTGCGAGTTATCGCAATGAGGGGCATGCAGGGAAGGGGCTGAAAATCATGAAATCATCGCTCAATAGTATCTTCCGAACGATATGGTCTGAAGCGCTTGGCGCTTGGATCGCCGTATCTGAGATCACCAAGACCAAAGGCAAACGTTCTGCCTCCAGCCTCATTCGTTCGATACGTCCCGTTGGCGCTGAACTTGATGCAGCAAATGCTATCGGTGGACGACTCAAGCCCATCGTATTCGCGGTCGCATGTTGCTTCGCCCTCAATGCTCAAGCCAATCCACTCGGTGGCCAAGTCGTCAACGGACAAGCCACCTTCAACAACACCGGCAACACCCTCACCGTCACCAACACCCCAGGCACCATCATCAACTGGCAAGGCTTCAGCATCAGTAGCAACGAAGTAACCCACTTCGCACAACAGAGCGCAGCGTCATCCGTACTCAATCGCGTCATCACCAGCAATCCGTCTGCCATCCTTGGCACCTTGAGTTCCAATGGGCGCGTGTTTCTAGTCAACCCATCCGGCATCTTCTTCGGCGCGGGTTCGACAGTGGATGTCGCCGGGCTGGTGGCCACATCGCTCAATCTCAGCGATGCTGACTTCCTCGCAGGTCGTCACAACTACACCGCAGTGGCTGGAGCACAGAACGTCAGCAACGCAGGCAACATCAATACGCAACAGAATGGGCAGGTATACCTCATCGCCCCCAACGTCGAGAACACCGGCATCATCAACGCACCCAATGGCGAGATACTGCTCGTCGCGGGCCATAGCGTAGAACTCGTCAACGACCTCGATCCCAACTTGCGCGTCAACATCACCGCCCCGGCAGGGGATGCCACCAACATCGGTCAACTCATATCTAGTGCAGGCGCACTCGGCTTGTTCGGCACCGTCGTAAAGAACGCAGGCACAGTGAGTGCGGATAGCGCCACGATGCAAGGCGGCAAGGTCGTGTTCAAGGCGAGTCAGCGCACCGAGGTCGGCGGCACGGTGACAGCCACAGGTGCGACAGGCGGCACCATCGAAGTACTGGGCAGCAATGAAGTGCGGGTCGCTGCCGGTGCGACCCTCGATGCATCTGGAACCAACGGCGGCGGCACGATACTGGTCGGCGGCGACAAGCAGGGGGCCAATGCGGATGTTGTGAACGCCTTGGCTACCTATGTCGATGCGGCGGCGACCATCCGGGCCGACGCCACGCAGTACGGCGACGGCGGCAAGGTCATCGTCTGGGCGGATGATGTGACCCATGCTCATGGCAGCATCTTTGCGCAGGGCGGTGCGAATGCTGGTAATGGTGGCTTCGTGGAGACTTCTGCGCATTATCTGGATGTGGCGGGCATCCATGTTGATGCTTCAGCCAAACATGGCGATGCTGGTATGTGGTTGCTCGATCCCGCGGACGTGATTATCGATGCGGCAACTCAGTTTGGGGGGACTCTCACATCACAAGGAGCATGGTCGACAAGCGCTACTCCTTCATATATCTCAACGGGTACTATCGAAGCTGCTATTAATGGTGGCACTTCAGTTACTGTTACTACGGCAAATGGGGCACTGGCTGGTGCAGGAGATATTTCCGTAAATGCATCGATTGCAAAGACGCTCGGAGGTAATGCAACTCTGACTTTGCTGGCTGAGAACAATATCAATTTCGCATCAGGCGCAGGATTTAGCTCTACCAGTGGGGCGTTCAATGTCGTC
>JBAYTV010000293.1:0-2915 GCA_041675405.1 Sideroxydans sp.
ATCGAACCGCTTCGATGGCCTCGCACCTGAATTCAAACTTACAACTTAAGGGAAGCTCGGTAAAGCTCAACCCGTCGTTCCCGCGAAGGCGGGAACCTAGTTGCATCAACAAACTGGATTCCCGCCTTCGCGGGAATGACGCATTTTTGAATCGCCTTATATTTTTAGAAGTCCCAGCGCACGCCTGCCGAGGTGAAGAAACGAAGTGTGGAAGAAGTGACTTGCGCACCAGAATTCTTGGTACTTTCAATCCCGCCGTCCACATCGAACGTCCACTGATCCTTGAGACGATACGAGCCGCGCACCATCGGTGAAGTACGTGTCGTCACGCCGCCGAACTGGTCGGATTGGCGATAGAGTTGCAACGATGTATCCATCATCCAACCGCTCTGGAACTGGGTGTGGTTGTACATGAAGATGGAGTGGCCATTAACAGCACTACTTGTCGAGAAGGTGGTGCTTGCCGACCAAATGTCGCCTTCCATATACAGCCCGCTACCGATGATCTGTCCAGTCACGCTCTTTTCTGCACCACGGCTTGCAGTGGCGGGCAAGATACCCTGAATAGTGGTCGTGCCGCTTGCGGGCAACCCTGTCGTATTGGACACACGCACATCGCCGCCGATCTGGAACTTCTCAGCGAACGGCATCGTCGCTCCCAGCTGCGCCATGTCGGAGGTGGCTGTGCGATCCAAAGCCAGCTGTCGTAAGCTGCTTGCCGACATGCCCTGCAACAAGTCGCTGACGCTAGAGGTCGCCGCCCCGTTCAATGCATTGCGGATGCTCAATGATGGCGTGCGGCGATGATCCAACATGAAGTTCACGTTGATGCCGGACACCCCCTGCGTCCCCATGATCTGGGCTGAGTTCAACGCTTTGAAGTTTGCGTCATAATCAACCATGGCGAACGCTGTTGTCTTGTCTTGGAAGTAACGCCATTCAGTACCGATCGCGCGACGATCCAACACACTGCCCACGCTTTGGTTGATGCCGTAGAAGGAGAAATCGCCCATGTCCGCACTGGCACCAAAGAAAGTAGGGGCGGTGCCCTGCGAATAATCTGACAATGCGCCTGCGACCCCATTCACGCGCAGCTGTTGCGCATCACCATACGATCCCGCGACACCGTCAAAACGTCCCATCACCCCACCACCATAGGCAGACTGGCGCCCCACACGCAGCATGTAATCCTGCTTGCGGCTCTTGACCTCGCCGTACATCGCCGTCAAGCGATTCTGATTAGATTTGTTGGACAAGAAATTGAGGGTGTTATTGCCACGGAACACCAAACGTCCATCGTAGTCGTCACTCACATAACGCCCAACCACATCTTCCGTGGTGATCATCATGTTCTGGTCGGTCAACTTGAGCGTGGTCGTCTCAGGTGCATTGTTGAATGTCTGCGTCGAATCGATGGTGCTATGCCCAAAGTAATAGTGCGACGAGATGCTGCCGAATGTCATGAACGTGGCTTCACGTTTCTTCTCGGTCGCCTCGACGATACCATCGGCCTCTTTCGTTCCCGCCAAAGCCGCCAAGCGTTGCATCACACGCGGCACACCCTCACTTTTCGGATACAGATTCAGATACAGGTCGTATTCCGTCTTAGCTTTGTCGAACTGGCCCGCACGTTGACGTGCCACCCCTACCCACTCCTGCCCCGCTTCGGTGTAGTCATTGGGTGGCAACAACAGCAGTTTGTTGAATGCCTCCACCGCAGCTTCATTGTTCTTGGCAGCCAAGGCATCACGACCTTGCACCATCAGCGCACGCGCTTGCTTGGTGTTCTCGAACAGATTCGTCTCTTCAGGCGTCAGCACCTTGCCCGCGGGAATCACCGCTTCAGCGCCAATGGCGGGCAACAAAGGCAATGCCACTGGGGCAGCCTGCTGTCTGTCTGGGCGAATAGTGATCAAGAAACTGCGATTGTCTTTACCCGGTGTCACCGTGAAATCCGCATCGCGGGAGAATTCGATCACCAGTTTCGGCTTGGTATTTTGGTCGCGCGTGGTCACGGTGAAGCTAGGGATCAAGCCGGAAGGGGGAGATTTGCGAACCTCGTTGTCTGCCCACACCTCATCCGCAGAAACGCCTTGGCCTCGATCATAGAATATCTCCAACGTGTTGCCGTTCTTTGTTGGGAAGTGGCGTAGATATTGGACCGGTGAAGTCATACGAATGGTCGCCACGATACCGTCGGTCTTGTACTCCAAGCCCACATCATCCAAGGGCAAAGCAGTGGCAGTGAAGGGGGTCGTAGCCATAACCAGCAAACCACACATCAAACCGCATCGCTGTAACAAAGATATTTTTTTCATCTCTTCTCCTGTCCCGCTCTTTGCAAAAGTCAGTTATAGATTTTCTAATCGAGTCGATTCGCCAAGCTATTTATCCTGAAGCCAAACGAAAACAGTCCCGCCCAACAACGCACACGCCCCGCCCGTAAATATTCTCTCCGACATGCAATCAACCCTCTCCTATTTACGAAGGAGAGGGTTGATTACGAATCAATCCCAATTGATATAAGCAGTACCTCTATTTCCCGCTGGCTTATGGCAGCCAGACATGGAGCAATCATCGCCAGAACCCATACCTTCATGCCCAATCCCTTTCTTATCCATATTCCCCAGATAAGAGGTTCCACTCAAGTGGCAAGTCTTACAGACCGTGGACACGTACGCATGCAAGGTCGCCCCAGTCTTGATGGCAGAACCCGTGTGACATGAGGAACATGTGCCAGAGGTATAAGGGATATGGTTAGCAGGTTTCGCACCAAGCGCGCCAGTCCAACCAGCGGTGGTGTGGCACTCGTTACATTCCGTTGGCCATGGAGTGAAGGAGCTATGCGAAGTTGGCTGACCTACCGCTTTGACACCATTCAGATGGCAACTTGAACATGTTCCGCCAGTGTTATG
>JBAYTV010000294.1:0-2912 GCA_041675405.1 Sideroxydans sp.
CACCAAGCAGATCACGGATGAGACCTTGGTCGGGACCAAGTTGTTGCGCAGCATCACGGGGCCGGATGGCGCCATGTACGTACTGGTTGGCCTGGATGAGAGCAGTGCCCAGCAGATCGCCGAAGTGGCCATCAGAAGTAGCATGAACAATGATCGTGCCGCATGGCAGCAATTCCGTGCACAAAAGAACCAAGATGAATTGGCTGCTGATATCGCCAAGCAGAAAGTGGCGCAATAAGTTTTTGTGGGTATCGAGGAACGAGATCAAATGAATGGAGACATTATGCGTAGATTCGTTTTTCTAAGCGTCTCGCTTGGCTTGATTTTCCTTACTACGGGGTGCGCTAGTAAGAGAGAGCAAAGTGAATGGGAGCAGTATCGTGCAAATAAAGGGCAGGAAGAACTGTCCTCGGAGACTCAAAAGAAGTAGCGCACCGAAGGTGGAGAAAGCAATATGTAGATGGGGGTGTGATCACTCCCCATCTATTGCGAGGTTAGGTCATCCCCATCAGGGTTCTTGCACGTTTTAACGCATCGTCCAGATTCGCCGTCAGATTCTCTTTCCCCAACAACTTGAAGAAGTTCGCCTGAGTCATCAGGAAGTAAGGCTGCGTGTGCGGGCCGCACAGGATGAGGTGTTTACCGCGTTTTTGTAGTTTCCTATGCAGGTCTTCCAACACATGCAGCGCACTCGCATCCATGCTGATGACCTCGCTCATATTCAGCACCAACACTTCAGGTTCGGTGTGTTGCTGGTGCAACACGCTCTCTAGTTTGTCTGCAACACCAAAGAACAATGCACCATACAAACGATAGATGAGCACGCCGGGTGGTGTCATCTTGCGTGCGCGGGTCGCCTCGCCGTCGTCTGGCATCAGTGTGTGCTCCTCCGATAGCTGCACATGCGAAAGCTCGGTCATGTTGCGGATGAAGAAGATGGCGGCGAGTAACAGGCCGACTTCCACAGCGACCGTCAGATCGAATATCACCGTGAACAAGAAGGTCACTATCAGCACCACGGCATCGTGACGCGGATATCCCTTGAGGCGCTTGAACACCTCCCACTCACCCATATTGATCGCCACGATGAGCAAGATGGCGGCGAGTGAGGCCAGCGGGATGTATTGCGCCAGTGGTGCGGCGATCAATACGATGAGCAACAAGGTGAGCGCATGCACCATGCCGGAGATGGGGCTGGTCGCACCGGAGCGCACATTGGTCGCGGTACGGGCGATGGCACCCGTGGCAGGGATGCCGCCGAAGAAAGGCACGACGATGTTGGCGATGCCCTGTGCCATCAACTCCTGATTCGGATCGTGCTTGTCGTCGATCATGCCATCCGCTACTGCGGCAGAGAGCAACGATTCGATCGCGCCCAGCAGTGCGATGGTGAAGGCAGGCATGATGAGGTGACGCAATTCTGCGATTGAGAATTCCGGCATGGTGAACTCGGGCAGTCCCTGCGGGATGCCGCCGAAGCGGGAACCGATGGTCTCCACGGGAAGATTGAGTAAGGTCACCACGCTGGTGCCGAGAATCAACGCGACGATGGGGGAAGGGAATCGTTGCGCCCAGCTTTTCGGATAGAACCAGATTAACAGCGCACTCACGGTGGCGAGTGCGAATGTCAGCAGATCGAAGGTGGGGATGGCATGCCACAACACAGAGACCTTGTGGAAGAACTCTGCAGGTAGCGACTCTGTCTTCAAGCCGAGGAAGTCCTTGAGTTCGCTCAAGGCGATCAGCACCGCGATGCCGTTGGTGAAGCCGATGATGAGCGGGCGCGGGAAATATTTGAGCAGGCTGCCGAGTTGGAACGCGCCCATCAGGATGAGCATGACGCCCGCCATGATGGTGCAGATGAGCAGGTTGGCATAGCCATACTGCGCGATGATGCCGAACACGATGACGATGAATGCACCTGTCGGTCCGCCGATCTGTACGCGAGAACCGCCGAGGGCAGAGATGATGAAGCCGGCGATGATGGCGGTGACGATGCCTGCTTCGGGTTTTGCGCCGGAGGCGATGGCGAAGGCGATGGCAAGGGGGAGGGCGACCACACCGACTGTGATGCCAGCCGTGATGTCAGTGGTGAGGCGCGACCTATCGTAACCGCGAAGCGAGTCGATCAGACGCGGGCGGAAGTATTTCGAAACACGAAACAACATCGAATTGTTCATACGGGCTGTGTCAGCACCTCCAGATACAAAACAATTTATCCACGAAATACACGAAACTCACGAATAAAAACGAACCAGAAATCGTGTCCCATTTATTCTTTTGTGTTTTTCGTGGACTGATGGGTTTTACTTGATGCGCATACCCGGTTGTGCACCTTCATCCGGCGACAAGATGAACAAGCCCGGTGTCTCACCCGAAGCTGCCAGCACCATGCCTTCCGACAGGCCGAACTTCATCTTGCGCGGTGCGAGGTTGGCGACCATCACGGTCATGCGGCCTTTCAATTTCTCCGGATCGTAAGCCGACTTGATGCCCGCGAACACGGTACGCGGTTGCGCTTCGCCGATGTCCAGTGTCAGCTTCAACAATTTCTCCGCACCTTCCACATGTTCGGCATTGGTGATGCGCGCCACGCGCAGATCGATCTTGCCGAAGTCGTCGATGCTGATGGTCTCGGCGATAGGGGCGATGGAACGTTGCTGGTGTTCAGCATGGCGTGTTTCGGAATGGGATTCGGTCATGGGTTTCAGACTTTCTTGATTAGCGGCGACCATACCTTCGATGAGTTTAGGGTCGAGACGGGTAGCCAGATGTTTGTATTCGTTGATGGTGTGATTCTGTAAAAGTGTTTGTGCATCGCTCCACTTCAGCGGAGGAATGTTCAGGAAGCTTTCAACTTGAGAAACCAATTCAGGCAATACTGGCTTCAGATACAGCGTAAGAAGACGGAA
>JBAYTV010000295.1:0-2901 GCA_041675405.1 Sideroxydans sp.
CACGTGGCATCCCATACACAGAGAAGAGTCTGACCACAAAAGAAGAGATGGATGCTTTCCTTCGAGCTTCCGGTAGCAACCAAGCGCCTGCGATGACGGTAGGCAAAACTTGGGTCAAGGGCTTCCACGACGAGCAATGGCACAAGGAACTCGACTTCGCGGGCTATCCCAAGACTGCGCCGTATCGCGCCAAACCCGCACCTGCAAAATGAAGATAGCGACTTGGAACGTTAACTCCCTCAAGGTGCGCCTGCCGCACCTGTTGGATTGGTTGGCAGCGAACCCCATCGACGTGGTGTGCCTGCAAGAGACCAAGACCGAGGATAAGAACTTCCCGCTAGCAGAGATCGAAGCGGCGGGTTATCAAGTCGCATTCAGCGGACAGAAGACCTACAACGGTGTCGCCATCCTGAGCCGCGATGCCATCAGTGATGTGCAGTTCGGCATCCCCGATCTTGAGGATGAACAAAAGCGCGTCATCGCCGCCACCATCAACGGCGTGCGCATCGTGTGTGTGTATATCCCCAACGGGCAGAGCCTCGACTCGGACAAATACCAATACAAACTCAAATGGTTGGCCGCGCTGAAGCTGTGGCTGAAAGACGAGTTAGCGAAGCACCCCAAGTTGGCACTGCTGGGCGATTACAACATCGCACCGGAAGACCGCGACTGCCACGACCCCGTGGCATGGCAAGGCAATGTACTGGTGAGTGAGCCGGAACGCGATGCCTTCAAAGGATTGGTGGCGCTAGGACTGCGCGACTCCTTCCGTCTATTCGAACAAGCCGAGAAAAGTTACTCATGGTGGGACTACCGCATGATGGGATTCCGCCGCAACCTAGGTATGCGCATCGACCACATCCTCATCAGCGCAAACTTGCAATGCAGCGGATGCGTCATCGACAAAGCACCGCGTAAGTTGGAACGGCCTTCGGATCACACGCCGGTGGTTGCGGAGGTGGATTGATGCGAATTTCGATTAATTTTTTAGCAGGATATGCACCGACTTTGGTGTCTACCATAAATTAGGCCTTAGGTACTCATCCATCATGGAAGAACTCATACAACGCGAATTTCTTGAACGTGTGCCCCCTGGAACCAAGGTGAATGTGACTGACCTTGAGGCAGAAAACCGTCAGGGTTCAGTCTGCATTCGTACATCCGAAATCGAATTACATTGCCCACAGTGCAATGGGCAAAGGTTTTTTGCTGCTACTGAGGCAGGCAAATACATCGGAAACCGTGAGCAATTCGATGCGTTCCTGACTTATGTCTGCCGCAACTGCCGCAAGTCTCAAAAAACTTATGCGATAACGGCGCATTATGACAAGGCAATATCGAAATGGACGGTATCGAAGTATGGTGAAGACCCATCTTTCGGCCCTCCAACACCAGCCAGAACGATTACCCTTATTGGCCCAGACCGAGACCAACTCCTCAAGGGGAGACGTTGCGAAAATCAAGGACTCGGCGTTGGGGCATTCGTGTATTACCGCCGCGTAGTCGAAAACCAAAAAAATCGAATCTTTGATGAAATCATAAGGGTCAGTAAGCACCTTTCGTCCGACGAACAATTAACTAAGGAGCTTGAGGCCGCAAAACAAGAGATTCAATTCACAAAGGCCGTTGAAGCTATCAAACATGCTTTGCCACAATCACTGTTGATAAATGGGCACAATCCATTGCTACTGCTTCACTCCGCCCTTAGCGCTGGTGTACATGAGTTGTCCGATGAAGATTGCCTTGAACTCGCAAGTAGCATACGAGTCGTTCTTATTGAACTTGCCGAGCGCTTGTCGCAGGCCATGAAGGACGAAGCTGAACTCAATGAAGCGGTTAACCGCCTAGCCAACAAGAAGCAGAGTTAACCCGACGGCCAACCAGACCCTCCCAAAAGCGGGGCGGCTAGTTAACGCTACATTAACCACCAAAGATTTTCCCGCTTAAATCATTGATGCTCTACATCCTTTTCCAAGACGAGCACCTACTCATCGTCAACAAACCCACTGGCTTGCTGTCTGTTCCCGGTCGCGGTGAGGATAAGCAGGATTGTCTATCTGCCCGTATCCAACAAGTCTTTCCCGATTCTCTAGTCGTTCATCGCCTCGATATGGCGACTTCGGGCTTGATGGTGTTCGCGCGGGGCGAAGCGATGCAGCGCGAGTTGTCGCGGATGTTTCGGGAGAGGGAGGTTACGAAGCGTTACGTGGCACTGGTGGCGGGGGATTTGAGTGAAGACAAGGGCAAAGTCAAAAGCTCCCTCACCCCCGCCCTCTCCCGTGGGGAGAGGGAGTTTCCGCGCGCTGTTGGTAATGACTGGTGGGAGATCGATCTGCCGCTCATGGTGGATTGGCCGAACCGCCCGAAGAGCAAGGTAGACCACGAGTTGGGTAAGCCCTCGCTTACGCGTTATCGTTTGCTGGGCTGGGAAACTCCAAGTTCGCGCGCCAATATCGGCGCTTCCTTCGATACGGCTTCGCCTACTCAGGACGAACGGGATGCTTTTGTTTCTCGTGTCGAGTTAGAACCCATCACTGGCCGCACACATCAGTTGCGCTTGCACCTTGCCAGCATCGGCCATCCCATCATTGGAGATACTTTGTACGATGGGCGCAGTGCGGAGCGGTTGATGTTGCATGCGACGCACCTGGCCTTCGTTCACCCTATCACCTCAAAGCCCTTGTACTTCCAGAGTGACGCCCCATATTAAGTGCTCGTCGTTCCCGCGAAGGCGGGAACCTAGGTAAACCCTAAAACTGGATCCCCGCCTTCGAGGGGATGACGGATGAGAGTCTTTCATTGCCTTGTTTAACTAGCTGTCCGTTATAATCCGTACCGTTATCCGCCTCTCATTTCAAGGAAGTTTGATGCCTTTGCCTAAACCTGCTGTCACCATCCCCC
>JBAYTV010000296.1:0-2896 GCA_041675405.1 Sideroxydans sp.
CCTTCGGTCTGTTTAAGCATGGCTATGCTCCTTCATTTGTTCTTTCACCAACTCGTATGCTTCTGTCGCAGCCGCGATGTTGCCCTCGGCCACCTTGCCTGAGAATTTCTGGTTGATGGCCTTGATGACCGATTCGAGTCTGATCATGTCTGACAGTGCGGCGAAACCTGCGATCAGCGGGACGTTGGGGATTGGCCGACCGATATGCTTGAGACCCAACTGGGTCGCAGGCAAGGTGCATAAGCGTGTGTGGTCGCGCTCCTTGATGAAGTCTCCCAAGCCCATGGACTCGAAGGTGTGCTGTGTATTGAGCAGGACATAACCGTCATGTTTCAACCCTGCGAATACATCGATCTGATGCAACAACGTCGGGTCTTGGATGATGAGTGCATCCGGCTCCATGATGGGTTCGCGCAAACGTATCTCTTTATCGTCGATACGGCAGAACGCCACCACGGGTGCACCGGTACGTTCTGAACCGAAGCTGGGGAATGCCTGCGCGTGGCGACCTTCCTCGAAGGCGGCGACAGAGAGCATCTCCGTCGCCGTCACCACACCTTGACCGCCTCTACCGTGAATACGAATCTGGAACATCGATGCCTCCTGATATTTTCTACGTTCTGTTTTCAGCCAACCATTCGTGAACGATGACCGAGGCTGCTTGCATATTGGCTGATGCCTCATCACTCAAGCCTTCCCCCAACTCGAAACCATAACCCCGCAAGCGCAACAGATAGCTGCTGGGTGCATCCTCACCATACACCTGCCGGTAGGTGTGCAACAGTGCGAAAGGCGACATCGCATGGCTGGTGTAACTGTTGTCTTGGGTCGCCGAGATCGCTGAGAGATGGAACGGTGCCTCACACGAGACATCGGCATCCAAGAACAATATCTTTTGACGGCCGACCAGATCGGTGACGTGCTCCACCTGCAACTGGAAATCCTCGATGAATTCGATATCGGAAAGCGCGAACTCGGCCTGCAAGCTACGCGCCAACAAGGGTGCCAGCGCATCATCTCCACGAGATTCGTTACCGATGGCTAAGACTAGGATTGGAGACGTCATGATGTTTAAGTGGTTCTAAATTGAGAAGAGTTAGGTCAGAACTTCCAATTCATCTGCGATCTCAGACAGGACCCCATCTATATTACTCAGTACATCATTGTTCCAAAATCGCAGCACTCGCCAGCCATGTGCTTGCAATACAACAGTTCGTTGGTTGTCATACACGGCCTGCTGTTGATGCTGTCCGCCATCTAGTTCGATCACGACCTTCTGCTCTACACATACAAAATCTGCAATGTATCCTTCGATGGGATGCTGGCGACGAAAGCGATGACCATTTAGTTGCTTGTAACGTAGTCGTTGCCATAACAAGTTTTCAGCATCCGTCATGTTGCTTCGCAGTGATCTGGCTCTGGTGGTTGTCACTGTGTCGATTCGTGTGCCCATTTAGTGTCTACCCCCACCCTAGCCCTCCCCCTGCAAGGGGGAGGGGACATAACTCCTTCCCCCTTGCAGGGGGAAGGTTGGGATGGGGGTAGACTCCATCAGATAGCATCCTCTAGCAACTGATCACCCCATCACCCGACCTTGCCAGCACATCCACCCTCGCCCCATCCATCCCCAGCAATTCCACCTCTAGCGGCATCTTGCCTAGTGCATGGGTAGCACAAGAAAGGCAGGGATCAAAAGCGCGGATAGCGACCTCGATGTGATTGAGCAAGCCCTCGGTGAGTTTTTTGCCGTCGATGAATTGGCGTGCCACCTGACGGATGGCTTCATTCATCGCCTGATTGTTGTGGGTGGTGGAGACGATGAGGTTGCAACGCACGATCTGGTCGTTCTCATCCACTTTGTAATGATGGATGAGTGTGCCGCGCGGTGCCTCGATCACGCCCACGCCACGCTCTTGCCGTTCACCTTTGCTCACCAGGTCATTACCTTGCAAATCTGGGTCATGCAGTAGTTCGCGGATCATCTCGGCACAGTGCAACATCTCGATCATGCGTGCCCAGTGGAAACCCAAGGTCGCCTTGGCCGCTTTACCGCCGTCATGCGCAATGAAGGTCTTGCGCTCGGCCTCTGCCAGTGGTGAAGGGATGAAGTCGCATTGCGTCACGCGGCTCAACGGCCCGACGCGATACCAGCCCTGCTCTGCACCCAGTTTGCGCAAGAATGGAAATTTCATATACGACCACGGCTTCACGTCCTCGAATATCTCATCCCAGTAGTGGCTGTAGTCGTAATGGTCGAACAAAGTCTGGCCGTTCATGTCGCGTGCACGTAACCCGCCGTGATACAGATCCATCGCGCCATCGGCACGCACCAGATTCAAGGTGTGTGCTTGGAAAGTTCCAAAGTTGTTATATAGCTCTGGGTTCAAGGCAAACAATCGCTTGATGATGCCGACCGCATCCAAACTCCACGCCACCATCTGATCAGCGTCTTTGAGTAGATAGTCACGCTCTTCGATTGAGACGTTCTTGTTCACACCACCCGGTACCGAACCCGTGCCGTGGATGCGTTTCCCTGCCGTGATGTGAATGACCTCTTGCCCGAACTTGCGCAACAGCACACCTTGTTTGGCGATCTCTGGATGCGCGGCAGCGATGCCGACGATGTTGCGCTTAGCCATATCGGAATCAAAGCCAAACAACAAATCGGGTGAACACAGGTGGAAGAAATGTAGCGCGTGCGATTGCAGCATCTGCCCGTAATGCATCAGGCGGCGCACTTTCTCCGCTGTTGGCGTCAGCGTCGCGCCTACGATCATATCCATCGCCTTGGAGGCTGCCAGATGGTGGCTGACCGGACAGATGCCGCACAAGCGCTGCACCATCACCGGTGCTTCCCAATACGCACGGCCTTGGATGAATTTCTCAAAGCCACGGA
>JBAYTV010000297.1:0-2888 GCA_041675405.1 Sideroxydans sp.
AGGTGACTGCTCAGTTGAAGTCTGACTCGGATCGCCCAGATGTCTTTCAGCCTGAGAGGCGATTTCTGACCGGTCAGTTTCCCTTTGTTCCATGGTTCATGATGAAGAACTGCAGTATTGGTTTCCATGATGATCTCCTTGTGTAAAAGGAACATCACTCTGCGCGTACTGGCGACGGGGAATCAAGAGGTGGAGCCAATACCGTGTTGATACGAGGCAGGTATAGAGAAGGTATAGATACAGGTATATATATTCTTTGTTGTTGCTTGGTCGGAATATTTGAAGGAGGATGCGGCTTTGAGTGACTGCTGAAAGATTTGGAGCAGTCGTTTACTGGCCAGACTATTACTGTGAGTAATCGGCTCAGGTCGGCCAGTAAGAGACGTCCGCCAGTCGCCTCATATTTATGCATGTGTGGACGCGATATTTTGTGATGTTGCTGATGATTCAGTTGGTTATCGAAATTTGCACGCTTCACTGTTTATTAAAATACGGATCGGTACGTCCGTCTAATAGCTGTTGGGCAAATATGAAAATTGCTATTTATATTTTTTCCTTATTACTCTCCTGTAATGCATTTGCTTCACCATGTGATGGCGTGGATTTTTCCATTTCTGAAAAGCGGAAAGTGCAACTAGCTCCGTACATTGCAAAACAGGACAACAATAACGAAAAAGTCGAAATTCTCAAATCGTATAGTTTTCGTGGATGGCATATCTTTTTCGTCAATAGATTCGTAGCAGATGAAATGTATTTTTTCTACAGTGGTGAACCTTCACAAAGCAAATATCTCAGCACTTGGAGTGGGGATACATCAGACACAAACGAGCTCGAAGTCAAACAGTATGTGATCAGCGAAACTAAAGGCATCCCTTCAGAGCTTGCAGGTTGCTTTGCATGGCGCGTTACACGCGGAATGGATTATGAACGCACAACCCCTCATTTAAGTGGGACGCGCTGAAGCGCAACCTATAATTTAACGTTGACGGTCTGCTTTTGAGAAATTCTAAGAGCGGCAATGGGTTAGGAAGCGTCGCCCGAGCACCATCTAGTTAGTGTCGATCAATGACCGTTGTTAGTTGTGAAGCGGACATCACTCCGATCTGAAATTTCCCCTGCATCTACAAATCGCCACTGTCTCCTACGGCCGAATTCGAGACGTTTGATAAAGTTGGGTTTCAGATATCTTCTGGCGCAAACTGCGCAGCAAAGATTCAGCTTTTTCTTGCATGAAACGTCATTGGCACCACACTCGGCGGCGCTGATCTCAAGACATGTTTCTTTATCTTCCCCATCACGTGCATCTCGCACGCTTTGCAATCGAATTCCAAACGTAATCTTTCACTGCCGTTGATGAGAGTCATCGGCTCTGCGCGCACTTGGCCTTGTACGCCGATCACGCCTTTCGCTTGCTTGGGGCATAGGCTCAAGGAGTAGCGGATGCAGTGGCGCGTGATCATCAGCGACACATCGCCTTCTTCTTTGTGCGATTCATAGGCGGCGGCGATGAGTTGCACGCCGTGCTTCTTGTAAAAATCATTAGCCGCTTTGTTGTAGACGTTGGCAAGGAAGGAGAGCGATTCTTCCGGATATTTCGCGGGTGGTTCGACAGCGGCTTTGCGTGGCAGTCGGGTATATGCCGCTAGGCGTGCGATTTCCAGTTGCTCGACTGCATCGCGGCGTAGTTTGTTTGCCAACGAGCTCGGCACGAACCACGGTTGCTTCCATTCGATGGTGAGGTTCTTCAATTCGAAATCGGTACTGCCGAAACGTGCGAGTTGTTCGCGCACATTGCCTTCGGCTTCGTCGGGATTCTTCGCGGCTTGCTTGTCGAAGGCGGCAGTCGCTGTCGTGCTGATGCCATCTTCATCTTGCAGTGTGAGTGCAAAACCATTTTCCGTTTCAGCGAAGGTGGCATCCACACTGATGCGACGCTCGGCCGATCTTTTATTGAGCGTTTGTTCCCATGTGTGGTCGCGATTGCGGCTGATGGTGAGGCCGACACGCAAGCCGGCCAAGGTATGCATCGGCTCGTTGGGGAACACGCGCCATACGTTACCTTTGCGCTCCACCACATTCGCCTGCAGTCCGATGACTTCGCGCTTGTGGATGTAGTTCAGGCCGTCGCTGTTGGCGAGGTCTTCGTTAGCTTCCATCTCGAACCATTTGTCGCCGACCTTGGTCACGCAGCCTAGCTCCAGTCCGACGAAGGTGGGCGTATCGAATGCACCGATGTCGGCTTTGCGTCCTTGCGAGAAGTAGTCCGTCGCGCCGCGATGGAAGGTCTTGTCTGGATCGGGGGTGAACAGTAGCTTCGTCTTGCCGCTGGAAGCAGCATGCAATTCAGGACGCTCGTTCAATATCTCGTCGAGCAGTTGGCGATAGTGACCTGTGATGTTCTTCACATAGGCTGCTTCTTTATAGCGCCCTTCGATCTTGAAACTGCGCACACCGGCATCGATGAGCGCGCGCAAGTTGTCGCTCTGGTTGTTGTCTTTCACCGACAGCAGATGCTTTTCGAAGGCGACGATCTGGCCTTTGTTGTCTTCCAATGTGTAGGGCAGGCGACACGCTTGCGAGCAGTCGCCACGATTCGCACTACGCCCCGTGTGTGCGTGGCTGATGTTGCATTGGCCGGAATAAGCGACGCACAACGCACCGTGGATGAAGTGTTCGATGACGGTGTCGTTTGGCACGGTAGCACGCACTTTGGCGATCTCTTGGATAGTGAGCTCGCGCGCCAGCACCAGTTGCGAGAAGCCGGCATCAGCAAGAAAGTGCGCCTTCTCCGGTGTGCGGATGTCGCATTGGGTGGAGGCGTGCAGATCGATAGGCGGCAGATCGAGTTGCAGCAATCCCATGTCCTGCACGATGAGCGCATCCACCCC
>JBAYTV010000298.1:0-2886 GCA_041675405.1 Sideroxydans sp.
AAGGGCATCACCGAATTGATCGCTTTGCAAAGCGAGGCGCTGAAGAAATGAAAAAGCTGGTCATCGCTTCCAACAATCCGGGCAAGTTGCGCGAGTTCCAGCAGATGCTCGCACCGCTCGGTATCGAGGTGGTGACACAGTCGCAACTCGGCATCTCTGAAGCCGAAGAGCCGCACATCACCTTCGTGGAGAACGCTTTGGAGAAGGCGCGCCATGCCAGTCGTGAGAGCGGACTGCCCGCCTTGGCGGATGATTCTGGCATCTGTGTGGATGCGCTCAAAGGCATGCCCGGCGTGGTATCGGCACGCTTCTCTGGTTTGCCGCGCTCGGACGACCGCAACAATCAAGCATTGTTGGAAGCGATGAAGACGCACGATGACCGTCGTGCGCATTACTACTGTGTGTTGGTGTGGGTGAACTGGGCGGGTGATGCGCAGCCCCTCATCGCGGAAGGCGAGTGGCATGGTCAGATCGCGCGTGAAGCGCGCGGTGAAGGCGGTTTTGGTTATGACCCGTACTTCTGGTTGCCCGAGCTAGGCAAGATGAGTGCGGAGCTGACTCACGACGAGAAACACGCCATCAGTCATCGCGGCAAAGCGATGAAAGTCCTGTTGGAGAAGTTGAAGGCTCGCGGCATCGAATGACAACGCAACCGTTGCAAGTAGCCGGACTGCGCTCTAGCGGCGTAGCTTTTCGAGCCTTACCCCCGCTGTCCTTATATATCCATATTCCTTGGTGCGTGCGCAAATGTCCCTATTGTGATTTCAATTCGCATGAAGCGCGCAATGCATTGCCGGAGAAGGAATACGTGGCGGCATTGGTGCGCGACATGGAGATGGCGTTGCCCCAGATATGGGGGCGCAAGGTCTACACGGTGTTCTTTGGTGGTGGTACGCCCAGCTTGTTGAGTGGTGAGGCGGTTGGTGAGATCTTGCGCAACGTGCGCATGTTGTTGCCATTAGACATGAATGCCGAAATCACGTTGGAGGCGAATCCGGGTACGGTGGAGGCGGATAAGTTCGCCGCCTTCCGTGATGCTGGGGTGAATCGCCTGTCGATGGGTATCCAGAGTTTCAACGACAAACATCTGCAGGTTTTGGGGCGTATCCACTCTGCAGATGAAGCCAGACGTGCGATCACAATCGCGCAACAGCATTTCGACAACATCAATCTCGATCTGATGTACGCGTTGCCTACACAGACGTTGGCTGAAGCCATATTGGATGTGCGGACTGCGTTGCAATACAAACCGCAACATCTATCTTGTTATCACCTGACCTTGGAGCCGAACACACAGTTCCACTACAACCCGCCTGTGTTGCCCGATGATGATGCGAGTGCGGAGATGCAGCAAAGTATCGAAACCTTATTGGCAACTCATGGTTATGAACACTATGAGACTTCGGCCTTTGCGCAACCCAAGCGACGTGCGAAGCACAATCTCAACTACTGGCAGTTCGGCGACTATCTAGGGATCGGTGCGGGAGCGCATAGCAAGCTGAGCTTTCCCGACAAGGTGTTGCGCCAAGCGCGCTACAAGCAACCGCATGCTTATATGCAGCAGGTCGCGGCAGGTGCGCCGATTCAAGCCGAAAATGAAGTGGGCGTTGATGCGCTGCCCTTCGAATTCATGATGAACACGCTGCGCTTGAATGAAGGATTTAATAGCAGCCTGTTCGTGGAGCGCACAAGCTTGTCGCTGCTAGCTATCCAAAACGAACTGTTAGAAGCAGAGAGTCGAGGACTGTTGTCGCGTGATCACCAGCGCATCGCTCCGACACCGTTGGGGCAGCGATTTTTGAATGACCTTTTAGGCGTTTTCCTTACGGCGGAAGACTAGGTCCCAAACGCCGTGCCCTAGATTAAGGCCGCGCTTCTCGAACTTGGTGAGCGGGCGGTAGCTGGGGCGCGGTGCGTAATCGGCCGCTGTGTTCTCTAGCAAGACCTCGGCATTGAAGACTCTGAGTACTTGCTCGGCGTAATCCTGCCAATCGGTGGCGACATGGATGTAGCCGCCGGCTTTTATCTTGCGTACGAGTTGCGCGATGAACGGCGATTGGATGAGACGTCGCTTGTTGTGGCGCGCCTTGTGCCATGGGTCGGGGAAGAAGATGTGTACGCCGTCCAAACTGGCATCGGCGATCATATCGCGCAGAACTTCAACTGCATCGTGCTGCATGATGCGGATGTTTTCCAAGTTCTCCTGCCCGATCAATTTGAGCAGGTTGCCAACACCGGGTGTATGAACTTCCAGCGCAAGATAATCGGTGTCGGGATTCGCCTGTGCGATGAGCGCAGTGCTATCGCCCATGCCGAATCCAATCTCTAGGATCTTGGGCGCGTTGCGGCGGAAGGCCACATCGAGAGCTAGCGGATGTGCCGAATACGGAATGCCATAACGTGGTAACAAGTTGTCGATCGCACGTTGTTGTGCGACAGATACACGACCTTGGCGTAGCACGAAGCTACGGATGTGGCTATGGCCGCTACGCTTAACGTTCGCTTCGCTCACATTAGCCTCCGCCGCAACTTCGTTGTGCCGCTTGCTCAGGTCTTCTGGCTCGTCCATTTCTAAGTACGTGCCGAAGAAATGATGCCAGTGGTTGGTGAGCTAGGGCTGGCGCTGTACAACTTCTTAGGCATGCGTCCTGCCAGGTAAGCTTCGCGTCCCGCTTCTACGCCCTTCTTCATCGCACTTGCCATCAGCACAGGATTCTGCGCGCCTGCGATGGCGGTATTCATAAGCACGCCTGCGCAACCCAGTTCCATGGCGATAGCGGCATCCGAAGCTGTGCCTACTCCCGCATCGACGATCACGGGTACGCTCACTCTATTCATGATGAGTTGCAGATTCCACGGATTGAGGATGCCCATGCCGGAACCGAT
>JBAYTV010000299.1:0-2885 GCA_041675405.1 Sideroxydans sp.
CATCGGGGGAGGGTTGGGGTGGGGGCTGATTTTTCCTCAAGCCCTCCCTCACCCTAGCCCTCTCCCACGGGGAGAGGGAACTGTTGATGTTATTTATCGCGGCTCTTGCCGGCTGCTTCCAACTTGCCCAAGTAGTCATGCCACATGCCTTCTTGGTACTGCCCCATCTCGTGCAGGTAGTCCCACGAGTACAGCCCAGTATCATGCCCATCGTCAAAATTGATCTTGAGCGCGTATTGCCCGACTGGTTCGATGCTGGCGATGCCGACATCGCGCTTGCCGACCTGCAAGGTCTCTTGTCCTTTGCCATGACCGCGCACCTCTGCAGAAGGTGAGAACACGCGCAGGAACTCGGCAGGTAATTTGTAGCGTGACTCGTTATCGAATGCTACTTCGAGCACCTTGGACTTCTGGTGCAGGATGATGTCTGTGGGTGTCATAGTGAACGTATCTTTTTAAGTAATGCGGTGGTGGAACGCTCGTGCAGGAAGGGGATGCTATGTACCGATCCGCCCCAGCCTTGCACTTCGCGGCTACCCACGATGTTATCTGGCTTCCAATCGCCGCCCTTCACCAATTTGTCGGGATGGCATGCGAGTACGAGATTGAGTGGCGTGTCTTCATCGAACTGCACCACCAGGCTTACCGATTCCAGCGAAGCTAATACCGCCATGCGGTCGCCTTGTTGATTGATGGGGCGATCATCCCCTTTGCCCTGACGCTTCACCGAAGCATCGCTGTTCACACCGACGATGAGCGATGCACCGAGTGCGCGCGCTTGTGCCAAATAAGTGACGTGACCGCGATGTAGCACATCGAAGCAACCATTGGTGAACACCAGGGGACGCGGCAAGGCAGCGACCTTGGCTGCTAAATCTGGCGCCGTGGCGATCTTGTTCTCAAAACTGGGAGTGGGATATTCCAAGTGAACCTCAACAATCAAGCACGAAGAACTTGTGAAGAAAATCCGTCGCGAGCGCAACTAGGCCGATGGCGGCCGTAGCACAGCAACCGGAATGTATGTTTGATTTGCCGCTACACGGCCCCGGATTGCGAGCACCGCACGACATCGGGATAGTAAGCGCAGTAGGATTTTTCACAAGTTCAGTCCATGTACTCAAAGACACGTACTACTTTTTGCACGCCGTTGGTGGTGCTGGCGATCTCGGAAGCAGCATCCGCTTCCGCGTGGTTCACGATACCCATCAGATACACCACGCCGTTCTCGGTGAATACTTTGATGTGGTCGCGATTGAATGCCTTGCTGTTGAGGAAACGGCTGCGCACGTCGCTGCTCACACCCGAGTCGCTGCTACGCGCACCACTGCCGGACACACCCGCCACTTGCAACTCATTGGCGATGCCTTTGACCGGCGGGATGCTGCCGACGATGCGCTCGATGTCCATCTTGGCGGCATCGTTCGCCACTTGGCCGGTGATGAGGGCGTAACGGTTGAAGCAGGTGACGCTCACCTTCACGTTGGATTTGTATTTCTCACCGACGCGCTGCATCGCCTTCTCTTCGATGTTGCGATCATCCAATACAGTACCTTCTGTGCGGCGTTCGCTTGCAGAGGTCATCGAACCTCCGCCTTGCGCACAACCTGCCAGCGCACCCAACAACACCAACATCAACGAGACATTACGCATCTTCACCTCCAAGCAATACATGATCGATCACATCGCACAGACAGTGCAGCGTGAGCAGATGGACTTCCTGCACGCGCGCTGTGCGTTGTGCAGGGACACACAGATGGAAGTCGGTTGGTTTCAGCATCGCCGCCATCTTGCCGCCATCGCGTCCGGTGAGTGCGACCACCACCATGTTGCGCTCATGCGCGGCGGTGATGGCATCCATCACATTGGGCGAGTTGCCACTGGTGGAGATGGCAAGCAGTACATCGCCTTCCATGCCGAGTGCGCGCACTTGTTTGGAGAATATCTGCTTGTAGTCGTAATCGTTGGCGATGGAAGTCAACACGGAGCTGTCGGTCGCCAATGAAATGGCGGGCAAACCGGGACGCTCGACCTCGAAACGGTTGATGAGCTCCGCCGCGAAGTGTTGCGCATCGCCTGCCGAGCCACCGTTGCCGCAGGCTAGTATCTTGCCGTCATGCAACAGACATTTGACCATCGCCTGTGCTGCATCAACGATGGGCTTGGCCATCACTTTCTTGCTTTGTAGTTTGATTTCGGCGCTATCGTCGAAGTGCTGGCTGACGCGTTTAAGGAGTGTCATGTCTCGATTTAGAGAGAGTTGAGGAATGGGCGGATTTTACCTTAAAGCTCGAATGCATTCTTGACCCACTCGATGCAGTTCGCGCCGTCTGGTGTGGCCATCAACACTGCATCGAAGCGGCAAGGCGGCGTGCTGGACAAACCCGACAGGTAGTGTTGCGCGGTGTGGATGAGTTTGGCTTGCTTGCGTGCATCGATGCTGGCCGCTGCCCCACCGAAACCTTTGCTGCTGCGCATGCGCACCTCGGTGAAGACCAAAGTGTCGCCGTCTTGCAAGATAAGGTCGATCTCACCATAACGACAACGGTAATTGGCTTGGATGAGTCGCAGGCCTTGCTGCTGCAGGAAGCGCGCGGCAGTCTGTTCGGCCGCAACCCCTGACTTCATTTTTGAGTCTTGGTATCTATTACCACCGGTGGTACCACGGGTGGGCGGCCATCGTGCGGGATACCTTGGCCCTGACGCAACACGGCTGGCATGGCCTCGCGTTCAAGCAAATGTCCGTTCAGGCTCACCTTCCCAGTCACCCCATCCAGCGGCAAGGAATTGACGGTGTCGTGCTGGTAAAAGATCTGCAACAGGCGATAGGCGTCGATACCCAAGGCATACAAACGCTCCATGTCATGCGGCAAAGGTGTCGCGGCGCG
>JBAYTV010000300.1:0-2878 GCA_041675405.1 Sideroxydans sp.
AATTTCTACGGCAACATCGAGGGCGACGATATATTCAAAGGCGTCACTGATGTGGTGGTCTGCGATGGCTTTGTTGGCAATGTCGCGCTCAAGACGGCTGAAGGCGTAGCCAAAATGATGGGTGGTTTCTTGAAGGAAGGTTTTAGCCGCAACCTATTGACTAAATTGGCTGCTTTGGTTTCTTTGCCAGTCCTGAAAGCTTTCAAGCATCGCCTTGATCATCGCCGCTATAACGGTGCCAGTTTCTTGGGATTGAAGGGGATCGTGGTCAAGAGCCACGGTTCTGCAGACGTTTTCGCATTCCAATGTGCCATCGAGCGTGCGGCTGAAGAGGCACGCGGTGGCATGTTGCAACATATCAGCGAGCATGTCGAAAAATGGCATCATGCACGCCAAACAACAGCAGGAGAGGCGATTTGACCTATTCCAAGATCATCGGCACAGGCAGTTATCTACCTGCAAAGACTGTTACCAATTACGATCTGGAAAAGACCATCGATACTTCTCACGATTGGATCGTTTCTCGTAGTGGCATCCAAGAACGCCATTTTGCGGCAGATGACCAAAAATCCAGTGATCTTGCCTATGAGGCAAGTCTCAAGGCGATCGAAGCCGCAGGTATCAGCGCATCCGATATCGACTTGATCGTTGTGGCGACCACTTCGCCAGATATGGCCTTCCCAAGTACCGCCTGCATCCTTCAACACAAGCTCGGAATAAGCAATGGAAGTCCGGCTTTTGATATCCAAGCTGTTTGTGGCGGCTTCATCTTCGCTCTGAACACGGCTGATCTATACATTCGCGGTGGACAAGCCAAGACTGCCCTAGTTGTGGGGGCGGAAGTTCTCTCACGTATGTTGGATTGGAACGATAGGACGACTTGCGTCCTGTTTGGTGATGGTGCGGGCGCGGTCGTTTTGAAGGCTTCTGATGAGCCCGGCATCATTGCATCCAAGTTGCATTCGGATGGAAGTTACCATCAACTACTCAAGGCAGACCCCAAGATATCAATGGAAGGTCAAGCTGTATTTAAGTTTGCAGTCAATTCGTTAAGTAGTGTTGTTGAAGAATTACTTGAGCAAGAAAATATGAGCGGTTCAGACATTGACTGGATGGTCCCTCACCAAGCCAACATTCGCATCATCGAAGCTACCGCCAAGAAATTGGGGTTGAACTTGGACAACGTCGTGGTCACTGTGGCTAATCACGGCAACACCTCTGCAGCTTCAATACCGTTAGCGCTAGACACAGCAGTTCGTGATGGACGCATCAAACCGGGGCAAACAGTCATCATGGAAGCCATCGGTGGTGGGTTTACTTGGGGTGCATCATTAATCAAGTGGTAGGTTCTATATGACTAAATTCGCTTTCGTATTTCCCGGTCAAGGTTCTCAATCACGCGGCATGATGGACGGCTACGCCGATTTCTCTGCCGTGCGCGACACCTCACTGAAGCTTCCGATGTGCTGAAACAAGATATGTGGCAATTGGTCGCCGACGGTTCGGATGCCGATCTCAATGCGACCGTCAATACTCAACCAATCATGCTGACTGCGGGCATCGCCGTGTTCCGCGCATGGCAATCTCAGAATGGTGCGAATGCGACCATGATGGCTGGTCATAGCTTGGGCGAGTACACCGCACTAGTCGCTGCTGGGGCATTGACCCTGGCAGATGCACTTCCGTTGGTGCGCTACCGTGCTCAATGTATGCAACAAGCCGTACCCGAAGGTGTCGGCGGTATCGCCGCCATCTTGGGGTTGGATGATGAGATTGTCCGCGCTGTATGTTCCGAAGGCGCACAAGGCGAAGTGCTGGAAGCAGTGAATTTCAATTCCCCCGGTCAAGTTGTTATCGCGGGCAATCGCGCTGCGGTCGAACGCGGTATGGAACTGGCTAAAGCTAAAGGCGCCAAGCGCGCCATCATGTTGCCAATGAGTGTGCCGTCCCATTGCAGTCTTTTGAAAGGTGCGGCGCAACAGCTGCGTGACTATCTGAAGAACGTCTCAGTTGCGATCCCATCCGTGCCAGTCCTACATAACGCCGATGTCGCTGCTTACAACGATGCGGCCTCGATCAAAGATGCGCTAGTCCGTCAGCTATATTCGCCAGTTCGTTGGGTGGAGACCATCCAGGCTTTGGGTAAGCAGGGCATCACCCATAACGTGGAATGTGCTCCCGGCAAGGTATTGGCAGGACTGAACAAACGCATCGATACCAATCAACAGGCAATGGCCATCAATGATGGCGAAGCCTTGAAAGCAGCATTGGCTGCGCTCGCTTGAGGATATGAACATGACACTACAAGGACAGATCGCACTGGTCACTGGCGCTTCACGCGGCATCGGTCAAGCCATCGCGCTCGAACTGGGCAAGCAAGGGGCTATCGTGGTAGGAACGGCCACTAGTGAAAGTGGCGCGCAAGCTATCAGCACCTACCTGAATGCGGCGGGCGCAAAAGGCCAAGGTTTCGCCCTGAACGTCAACGACGCAGCCCAAATCGAGCTAGTGTTGACTGCGATTCGCCAGCAGTTCGGTGAGATATCGATATTGGTGAACAACGCCGGCATAACTAAAGACAACCTACTGGCGCGCATGTCAGAAGAAGAATGGGACGACGTACTGACGACCAACCTTAAGTCTGTGTTCCGACTGAGCCGCGCCGTTTTGCGCGCCATGATGAAAGCACGTGGTGGTCGCATCATCAGTATCTCCTCGGTTGTCGGTAGCATGGGCAATCCAGGTCAGTCCAATTACGCCGCTTCCAAAGCAGGTATGGCTGGATTCACAAAATCATTGGCACAAGAGATCGGTAGTCGCAACATCACCGTCAACTGTGTCGCTCCAGGCTTCATCGACACTGACATGACCCATGCCT
>JBAYTV010000301.1:0-2876 GCA_041675405.1 Sideroxydans sp.
CACAAGGATTTCACCCACGCCGACGTGGCGCTGTCCGCCGGTATCCAACGTATGGCGCGTTCCGACATGGGCGCATCCGGTGTGATGTTCACCATGGACACCGAATCCGGTTTCCGCGATGCCGTGTTCATCACGTCGTCTTATGGCTTGGGCGAGATGGTGGTGCAAGGCGCGGTGAACCCAGACGAGTTCTACGTGCACAAACAACAACTGGCTGCTGGGTTCCCTGCGGTCGTGCGCCGTGGTCTGGGCTCCAAACAACAACGCATGGTGTTCGACGAGCAACGTTCTGCCGGTCGCTCCTGCCGTATCGAGCCAGTACCCGTCTCCGACCAACAGCGATTCTCGTTGAGCGACGCAGACGTTTTGCAACTGGCGCGTTATGCAATGTCCATCGAGAAACACTACGGCAGGCCGATGGACATCGAGTGGGGTAAGGATGGCTTGGACGGCAAGTTGTACATCCTGCAAGCGCGCCCCGAGACAGTGAAATCCAACACGGCCGCTGGCGGTTCCGAAAAATATCGACTGCAACAGCGCGGCGACGTGTTGGTGGAAGGTCGCGCCATCGGGCAGAAGATCGGCGCGGGTCGCGTGCGTATCGTTCACGACATCTCCGAGATGAGCAAGGTGCAAGCGGGCGACGTGCTGGTCACCGACATGACCGACCCCAACTGGGAACCGGTGATGAAGAAGGCCGCCGCCATCGTCACCAATCGCGGCGGACGTACCTGTCACGCCGCCATCATCGCGCGCGAGTTGGGCATCCCTGCTATCGTGGGTTGCGGTCACGCGACCACGGCATTGCAAGAGGGCGAATCAGTCACCGTGTCCTGTGCTGAAGGCGATACCGGATTCGTATATCACGGCAAGCTACCGTTCGAGATCGTGGTGCATAGCGAAGAAGCGCTGCCGCAGATCCCTGTGAAGCTGATGCTCAACGTGGGCAATCCCACGCTGGCGTTCGAGTTCGCCCAGATGCCGTCGGCAGGTGTGGGCTTGGCGCGTTTGGAATTCATCATCAACAACCTCATCGGCATCCACCCCAAGGCCGTGTTGGAACACAACCGCCTGCCTTCCAAGATCCATGAAGCAGTGATGCAACGTTGCGCAGGCTATGCCGACCCGGTCGAGTTCTATGTGGAGAAGATCACTGAAGGCGTCGCCACCTTGGCTGCTGCGTTCTGGCCGAAGAAGGTCATCGTGCGTATGTCCGACTTCAAGTCGAACGAATATCGCAAACTCATCGGCGGCGAGATCTACGAACCGATGGAAGAGAATCCCATGATCGGCTTCCGTGGTGCAGGGCGT
This sequence comes from Sideroxydans sp., assembly GCA_041675405.1. Classification (GTDB taxonomy): domain Bacteria; phylum Pseudomonadota; class Gammaproteobacteria; order Burkholderiales; family Gallionellaceae; genus Sideroxyarcus. The sequence goes on from JBAYTV010000301.1 coordinate 1,312, forward strand.
TACGTCGCTGCCAACTTCAGCGACTGTTTCGAACTCGAATGCCGTGCCATGAAGCGTGTGCGCGAGAAGATGGGCTACACCAACGTCGAGTTGATGATCCCCTTCGTGCGTACTGTGGGTGAAGCACGCGAAGTCGTCGCCACGCTGGAGAAGAATGGGCTGAAGCGCGGCGTGAACGGCCTGCGCCTCATCATGATGTGCGAGATCCCCTCCAACGCATTACTGGCGGAACAGTTCCTCGAATACTTCGACGGCTTCTCCATCGGCTCCAACGACCTGACGCAACTCACACTCGGTCTGGATCGTGACTCCAGCCTAGTCGCGGACAGATTCGACGAACGCGACGATGCCGTGAAAGCCTTGCTCAAGATGGCTATCGAGACCTGCAACCGCAAAGGCAAATACGTCGGCATCTGCGGCCAAGGCCCCTCCGACCACTTCGACTTCGCACAATGGTTGATGGAGATCGGCATCCAAACCATGTCGCTCAATCCAGATACCTTGCTGGAGACTTGGCGCAAGCTGGGACAGGTCGAGAAGAAGTAAGCGCTTTGTAGTCATTCCAGCGAAAGCGGGAATGACAAAACCCTAGCCACTTTATGATGCCCACTTTCTGCTTTACGTGGGGGCAGGCATTTATCTTTTGCTCGAAATACAGTGAACACTGACCTTTTTATCAAAGGACTTGCCATGAGTCTGCGAATCAGTGATGTAGTGTCAATTAATGAAGCGCATACGCAGCTAGCCGAGCTTGCCGATGAGGTGCTCGATGCCGGAACTGAAAAAGTGCGATTTACTTAATCCGTGACCTGTCCCCGATTATTCTGTAAGCCTGAAATGCATCACCGCGATGGCCTTGGCCCTGTCTGTCTCATGGAATGATGCCGCCAAGTACCGGCACAGCCCACACTCCACTGCTGGACAGCAGACTCGGCCTTGACGCAAACGCTGCATGACCGCCGCTACAGAATAATTCGGGAAAGGTCCTAATTCCTACCAATCCCTCCCGGCGATTCTTTTTCATTCTGCCGATGCCGAGCATTGACTCGATTCCTCGGATTTGATTTACACTGGACTCCACTGGCGTCTGTTTAAAAACAATCTCATGATGATGCAACCCTTATCTGATGCTGCATGTGGAGATATTCATGGTGCCTCCGACTTGAACGAAGAACAAGGCCTTAAGCCCACTAGGCCAATGACCACGTCCTCGCAGAAGAAACATGCCGTAGCCGTCAGGATTGCTGTCCTGGCAGCTGTGGTGTGGACCCTGGTGGTGTCTGCTTCACTCGCCTGGAACCTGCATAGCAGCGAGCAGCAGACAATGGATATGGCCTATGCCGAAGCGCGTGCCGTGCGCGACAAGGATATGGCTTTCCGGCGTTGGGGTCTGCGTCATGGCGGGGTGTATGTACAGGTAACGGAAGAAGAACAGCCTTCGCCATACCTCGCACACATCCCGCAACGCGATGTGACGACTACCGACGGCAAACAGCTTACGCTGCGCGCGCCGGCGAGCATGGTGCGCGAGATGATGGATGACTATATGGCTGTAGGCGGGGTGC
>JBAYTV010000302.1:0-2871 GCA_041675405.1 Sideroxydans sp.
CACCACCGAAGAGAACCTGCAAGCGCGAATCCGCGGCACCTTGCTGATGGCCATGTCGAACAAGACAGGTTATTTGGTCCTGACCACAGGCAACAAATCCGAAATGACTGTCGGTTATGCCACCTTGTATGGCGACATGGCGGGTGGCTTCGCAGTTTTAAAGGATGTGAGCAAGACTTGGGTATATCGCTTAGCCAATTATCGCAACACCCTCGGGCGTGTCATCCCTGAACGCATCATCACCCGTCCACCCAGTGCAGAACTGAAACCCGACCAAACCGATCAAGACAGCTTGCCGCCATATGATGTATTGGATGCCATCATGGCCTGCTATGTAGAGAAGAATTTGAGTATCCCGCAGATCGTGAAGGAGGGGTTCAGTCCAGCCGATGTGCAGCGTGTGGTGAAATTGATCCGTATCAATGAATACAAGCGTCGTCAAGCACCCGTAGGAATCCGCATCACTGACCGCAGTTTCGGCAAGGACTGGCGCTATCCCATCACCGCGCGTTATCAGGACGATTTTTAATAATGATTCAGAATCAAGCAGAATTATTTCACGCTCGCCTCAAAGGGAGTTTTTACGGCGTGCTGCAATGGAAGGATCTGGGTGCGCTGTGGGCGCGGGTCAAGACCAGCAAGTAGTTCTTCTACCAAATCGGTAATCCGTGTCGACGCGCCGGATACTCAGCACCCCACAGCTGCCCCTCGTCGAGAAGCAGGCCTTGGCGGCAACTGTTCAGTGTCAGTGATGCATTCGCCGCCGCTGGCGATCTTTTCGCGCCAGCCATACATGCAGCGGCAGCAGCAACACCAACGCAAAGCCCAGCAACTGATGCAACATGCTGAGCGCATCGCGCCAATTCTCGTGCGGCGGGTAATACAGCATCAGCCCGCTGCCCGCGAGCAACACCACCACCGCCGACATCGCCAGCCCGCTCGCGCGGTTGCGCTGTGCGCGCCAATTGCCTTGCTGGTGCAGCACATACAGACGACCCACGATCCACAGCAGCACATAAGCCGCCACGCCGTGCAGCACCAGCAAGCGGTGTCGCCATGCGCGCAACGGGTCGCTGTAGTCCTCGGCATCTAGATTCCAGCCGATCACGATCCACAGCACACCGCTCAGCGCGACGAGACCGCAGGCGGCCAGCACCTGCCTGCGCGCCGACGGACCGAGATGCATGCCCCATGCGCTCATGGTTTGGCTCCTTTGTTCACTTGCCGGTCGAACAGCAAGGCGAGTCGCGTCAAGCGGCTCAGCGCGCGCACCGAGAGTGTCGCGCCGGAGATGCCGTCGATGTGGCGATCCAGTCTTTGTCCTTCTGCCAGCTTCGCGCCGGAGAACTGCGCGGTGAACGCAGGGCTCTTCACCTCCCAGCCGCGGCTCTCGCGATACACCAACACTTTCACGCGTTCCACCGCACCGTCGTTGATTGCGAAGCCGACCGTGATCGGCATCTCCTTGCCGATCTCGTCCAACACCCACACGGTATGCGTGCCGCCGCGCCAGTAACGCACGCGCGCGGCGGGGTAATCGTGTTCGAGGATGGCGCGCACGGCGGGCTGCAGGTCGCCGACGATCCATAACATCTCGGCAGCGGGCGGCTTGCCCAGCGTCTCAGTTAGGAAGTGGTCGATCTCCGCTTTCTGATTGGCGGCCCACGCTGGCAACGCCAGCATGAGCAATAGCAATGCGCGCAGGGCGGTCATATCAGAACTGGTAACCCAGGCCGAGATTGAATCCGTCATATTCGTCCTGCCCGCCCGGCACCTGCTGGTTCTGGTAATCCAGCTTCACCACCACATCGGTATGCGGCCAGAAATTCACGCCGAGGTCGGCCTGCTTGTAGCGGCTGTCCGCAACATCGTCCGCGCGGTTGTCCCAGGTGCTGTGGCGCGCGAACACGCCCCATTGCTCGGTGAATTTCCACGAGGTTTCCACATACCAGCCGTTCTGCTTGCCCGCGCCGACAGCCTTGGGGCCGCTACCGTCTAGGCTCCATCCTGCATACAGCGCGCGCAATCCGAACCTGCCGTGGTTCAGCACGGCATGCGCTTCATACAGTGTCGCCGCACCCGCTGTGGCTTCGACGCTCTGGGTGATGTTGGTCTGTCGTTGCAGTGTGGTGGCCAGTTCGATGCCGGGAAGACCGGTCCATTTCAGGCGCGTGGTGTAGGCGGGGTCTTTGGCCTTGGCGCTGGCGCCGCTCAGGCGGCCATCGCGTACCGCGAAATTCTTGGCTGCGGTCGTCGCCAGTCCGCTGCTGATCATGGCATCGAGCGAGATGTCGTTCGCCAGCCGCGCCGTGACGGTGACACCGCCCTCGCGCCAAGTCGTCGGAATGATGTTGGTCTCCACCGGGTTGCGTTCCACACCGTAGAAGGTCGGCGGTTCATGCGTCTCGCTGATGATACCGACCGGCATGACCATCAGGCCCGCTTTCACCGACATTGCATCGCTCACGCTGAAATCCAGATACATCTGCTCTACCGCGACCACGCCCGAGCTGCCCGTGGCGGTGTCCTTGGCCACACCATGCTCAACTTCCAGTTCGGAGAAGAAGCGCGTCGACTCGTCGAACTGGTGGCCCATGAACAGCACGAAGCGGTGCAGGTCCAGCTCGTCCTTGCTGCTGCCGCCCACTTTGCGGTTCTTCAGCTTATTGAGATGCAATTCGCCGTAACCGCCGAACGAGGTGGCTGTGTTGCTTGATTCACCCTGGCCGGCGATCCTGTCCATCTGCGAGCCAGTGGCTTCGACCTTCTGTTCGGTCTGCTTCACTTGGTCTTTCAGTGCGCGGTTCTCGCTTTCCAGCGTGTTCAGGCGCTGTTCCAGTGCCTTGAGGCGGTCATCGGTATTTGTTTCGG
>JBAYTV010000303.1:0-2859 GCA_041675405.1 Sideroxydans sp.
GAATCTTGCCGCCGTTCCTCCCGCTGTCATTTTGATGGCGGGCTTGCAAGGCGCAGGCAAGACCACCAGCAGCGGCAAGCTAGCCAAACTGCTGCGCGAACAAAATAAGAAGAAGGTGTTGCTGGTCAGTTGCGATGTATATCGCCCAGCGGCTATCGAACAACTGCGCATGCTGGCACAACAACTCGATACCGATTTCTTCCCTTCCGACGCCAGTCAGAAGCCTCTGGACATCGCTCTTGCCGCGCTCGATTTCGCGCGCAAGCATCACCATGAAGTCCTGATCGTAGATACGGCCGGTCGCCTCGCGATCGATGAAGCGATGATGGCGGAGATCAAAGAGCTGCACGCGGCAATGAAGCCCATCGAGACCCTGTTCGTGGTCGATGCGATGACGGGGCAAGATGCGGTGAACACCGCCAAAGCGTTCGGCGATGCGCTGCCGCTCACTGGCGTGATCCTCACCAAGATGGACGGCGATGCTCGCGGTGGTGCGGCATTGTCAGTACGCCACATCACTGGCAAGCCGATCAAGTTCGTTGGCGTCAGCGAAAAACCGAACGGTCTCGAAGCTTTTCACCCCGACCGCATGGCGCAACGCATCCTCGGCATGGGTGACGTTCTCTCGCTGCTAGAAGAAGCGCAACGCACTGTGGATATGGGCGAGGCGGAGAAGCTCGCCAAGAAGATGCAAAGCGGCAAAGGCTTCGATCTCAACGACTTCAAGATGCAGATCGTGCAGATGAAGAAGATGGGCGGCGTGTCAGCGATGATGGACAAACTCCCCGCCCAGCTCGCCAATGCGGCGGCGGGTGCCAAAGTGGACGAGCGCCAGATCAACCGCACTGAAGGCATCATCAACTCGATGACTCCCTATGAGCGTAGCCACCCCGAACAGATCAAAGCCTCGCGCAAACGCCGCATCGCCGCCGGCTCCGGCGTGCAGGTGATGCACGTCAATCAATTACTGAATCAGTTCGAGCAATCGCAGAAGATGATGAAGATGTTCAGCAGCAAAGGCGGCATGGCCAAGATGATGCGCGGCATGGCGGGAAAATTTCCAGGAATGCGCTAGAACCTTTTGTCCACGAAACACACGAACAAATCAAAACCAATCCGGCTTTTAATTTCGTGCTTTTCGTGTCTTTCGTGGACCAGTTGTTTTTATTTGACGAGGCAACAACATGACACTTAAGGCGATCATATTCGACGTAGACGGCACACTGGCAGACACTGAAGACGGTCACCGTAAATCGTTCAACAAGGCGTTCGCCGAGAACGGGTTGGACTGGAACTGGGACGTGGCGCTGTACGACAAGCTGCTCAAAGTGACCGGCGGCAAAGAGCGCATCAAATATTTCGTTTCGGATTTTCTGAAGGGCTACACCAAACCGGAGAACTTCGACGACTTCGTGAAGCACCTGCATGCCGTGAAGACGGGCCACTACACCGCGATGTTGCGTGAAGGTGCGATCCCCTTGCGCCCCGGCATCAAACAACTCATCAACGATGCGCGCAAGGCCGGCATCACCCTCGCCATCGCCACCACCACCACGGCGGAGAACGTCACCGCGTTGCTAGAGGTAGGTCTGGGCAATGACTGGGCGAGCTACTTCGCTGCCAACGGTTGCGGCGACATCGTACCCGCCAAAAAACCCGCGCCCGACATCTACAACTGGGTGCTTAACGAATTGCAACTCGCCCCACAAGACTGCATCGCACTGGAAGATTCATTCAATGGCTTGCGCTCATCGTTAGCTGCAAACATCAAGACCTACATCACCACCAATCCCTACACCGTGAAGCAAGATTTCACTGGGGCCGCAGCGGTGTTGGAGGATTTGAGCGACCTGCCGCGTTTCTACAGCCTGATCGGTCTGCACGCATAAGCACCTAGATTCCTGCTAATCTTGCGGGCAATCCACTTGCCCGTTAGTCACCATGCAAAATTACCTTAAAAGAATCCTCACCGCGCGCGTCTATGACGTCGCCATCGAAACGCCGTTAGAACACGCACCTACTTTGTCGGCACGTACGGGCAATCGCATCCTGTTCAAGCGCGAAGACATGCAGCCTGTGTTCTCGTTCAAGTTACGCGGCGCGTATAACAAGATGGCGCATCTGTCGCCCACTCAACTCAAACAAGGTGTCATCGCCGCATCCGCAGGCAACCATGCGCAAGGCGTTGCCATGTCTGCGCATCGCCTTGGCTGTAAAGCCACTATCGTGATGCCGACCACCACGCCGCAAGTGAAGATCGATGCGGTGCGCCATTTCGGTCAGCGCTCGGTCGAGATCGTATTGCATGGCGACAGCTACAGCGATGCCTACACCCATGCGCTCGCCTTAGAAAAAGAGAGACAGCTCACCTTCGTGCATCCCTTCGACGACCCTTTTGTCATCGCAGGCCAAGGCACCATCGGCATGGAGATCTTGCGCCAGCACCAAGCCCCCATCCACGCCATCTTCTGCGCCATAGGCGGCGGCGGACTAATCGCCGGTGTGGCGGCCTACGTGAAACAAGTGCGCCCCGACATCAAGATCATCGGCGTACAAACCACCGACTCCGATGCCATGTATCGCTCGCTCAAAGCCAAGAAGCGCGTACAGCTTGTCGATGTCGGCCTGTTCTCGGACGGCACCGCAGTCAAATACGTGGGTGAAGAGACTTTCCGCGTCTGCAAGCAATATGTGGACGAAGTCATCTTGGTGGACACCGACGAAGTGTGCGCTGCCATCAAAGACGTGTTCCAAGACACCCGCTCCATCCTTGAACCGGCAGGTGCATTGGCGGCCGCGGGCGCGAAGCCCTACGCCAACCCCGAAAACCCAAAAGGCGAGACCCTTATCCCCACCACC
>JBAYTV010000304.1:0-2854 GCA_041675405.1 Sideroxydans sp.
GCGCACACCACATCCGCACCGGCGACAAGTGGTGCATCTACCCGATGTACGACTACACGCATTGCATCTCCGACGCACTGGAAGGCATCACCCATTCCATCTGCACGCTGGAGTTTGAAGACCATCGCCCCTTGTACGACTGGGTGCTGGATAAAATTCAGGAAAAAATATTCCAGTCCACTGTGAGGATGAAGGCCATTCCAGAATACAAGCAAATTGAATGTGAACTTTTGAAGTTAACAAATCAAAATCCTCGAAGGATTAATGTCCTCCTAGGTGAGGTTATTAATAAGCGAGATGACTTCAGGAAATTATTAAAAAAGTACTCTTTTAGTACACATCGCCAGCGTACAGAATTTATTGATGCTCAAATGGAAGCGGCATTCTTTGGGGAAATAAGCTTTGCCGACCCCAATTTTGACATTGTTATAAATAAGGTTAGAGATGTTGTTGGAACAATCAGTCGAAATGATTTTTATTCATTACTTCAATTAACAAGAAAATTTCAAGGTGTGACTCGTCAATCTCGTAAATGTGGATTACCTCGCCAGTACGAGTTCTCGCGTTTGGAGTTGCACTACACCATCACCAGCAAACGCAAGCTGCTGCAACTGGTTAACGAGAAGAAGGTGAGTGGATGGGACGATCCGCGTATGCCCACCATCAGCGGTATGCGCCGTCGTGGTTACACACCGGAAGGTATCCGCGAGTTCGCCAAGCGTATCGGTGTATCCAAGAGCGAGAATAGTGTGGACATGGCGATCATGGAAGGCGCGATACGCGAAGATCTGGAGTTGCGCGCACCGCGCGTGATGGCCATCATCAATCCGCTCAAAGTGACCATAACCAATGCCGATGGGGCGCAGACGCGCGAAGCGGATTTCCACCCGAACGTGCCCGAGTTGGGCAAGCGCGTCGTGCCTTTCTCCAAAGACCTGCTGATCGAGGCAGACGACTTCGCCGAAGTGCCGCCAGCTGGGTGGAAGCGTCTGACACTCGGTGGTGAGATACGCCTGCGCCACAGCTACGTGATGCGTTGCGAAGAAGTGGTGAAGGATGCTGCGGGCAATGTCATCGAACTCAAATGCAGTATCGACCATGCGACATTGGGTAAGAACCCGGAAGGGCGCAAAGTGAAGGGCGTCATCCACTTCTTGTCGCGCGAACACGCGTTACCTGCCGAGATCCGCGTGTATGACCGCTTGTTCAATGTGCCTGAGCCGGATGGAAACAAGGATGTGGATTTTTGCACACATCTGAATCCGGCTTCACTCACTGTGGTGCAAGGTTGGGTGGAATCTAGTGTGAAGGATGCTGCGCCAGAGACGCGTTATCAGTTCGAACGTCTTGGCTATTTCTGTACCGATCGTCGTGATCATCAGGCTGGTGGCAAGCTGATATTCAATCGCACCGTGACCTTGAAAGATTCTTGGGCGAAGGAGTAAGGCGTGAACGAAGAGATATTCATTCCACAGGAAGAGCGTATCAAGTCGCTCAGGACCATCACGCAAATCGTGTATGTGTTATATGCCTTGTCTTACTTCACGGGTATCACAGCCATCGCTGGCATCATCATCAACTACATCAAGCGTGAGGATGCTGCCGGTACTTGGTTGGAGAGCCACTTCACTTGGCAGATACGCACTTTCTGGTACGGCTTGCTGTGGGCGGTGATCGGTTGGGCGACCCTCATCATTCTGATCGGTTTCGTGGTGTTGTTCGCGGGTTTCTGCTGGATGCTCTATCGCATCATCAAAGGTTGGCTCAATCTGAACGACAACAAACCGATGCCTGTGTGAATCCCCATGCTGAAGATATACAACACCCTCATCCGCGATAAGCAAGACTTCAAACCCATCACCCCGAACACCGTTCGCATGTATGTGTGCGGCATGACGGTGTACGACTACTGCCACCTCGGCCATGCGCGCGTGATGGTGGTGTTCGACATGGTGCAGCGCTGGTTGAAGGCGAGCGGTTACGACGTGAACTACGTGCGCAACATCACCGACATCGACGACAAGATCATCAAGCGCGCGGCAGAGAACAAAGAATCCATCCATCAACTCACGCAACGCTTCATCGATGCGATGCATGAGGATGCCGACGCGCTCGGCGTACAGCGCCCAGATCATGAGCCGCGTGCCACCCAATATGTGCCGCAGATGCTGGCGATGATCGAAGCTTTGGAGAAGAACGGGTTGGCGTATCAAGCCGCCGATGGCGATGTGAACTATGCCGTGCGCAAGTTCGAAGGTTACGGCAAACTCTCAGGTAAATCGCTGGAAGACTTGCGTGCCGGTGAACGTGTGGACGTGGCGACTGACAAGAACGACCCGCTCGATTTCGTGTTGTGGAAATCTGCGAAAGAGAGCGAAGCAGACGAAGTGAAGTGGGATTCCAAGTGGGGCAAAGGCCGCCCCGGTTGGCACATCGAATGTTCCGCGATGGGTTCCGAATTACTGGGTGAACATTTTGACATCCACGGTGGCGGTGCCGACCTGCAGTTCCCCCATCACGAGAACGAGATCGCGCAAAGTGAAGGCGCGCATCAATGTAACTTCGTGAATTATTGGATGCACAACGGCTTCGTGCGCGTGGATAACGAGAAGATGTCCAAGAGTTTGGGTAACTTCTTCACTATTCGAGAGGTACTCAAAAAGTATGGCGCCGAAGTCGTGCGCTTCTTCATTCTGCGAGCGCATTACCGCAGCCCCCTGAATTATTCCGACCAGCATCTGGATGATGCCAAGGGCGCGCTGACCAGGCTCTATACCGCTCTGAAGTTACTCCCTGATAGAACGACTAGCCATTCGACTAAGCCCGCAAGCGGGCAAGTCGCTGGTTATCTCCC
>JBAYTV010000305.1:0-2852 GCA_041675405.1 Sideroxydans sp.
CGCCGCCATCATCTTGGTCTGGGCACTCATCGCGCTCACCTTCATCGATTTCGACACCCAACTACTGCCAGACAGCATCACGCTCCCGTTACTTTGGTTAGGATTGTTGCTAAACCTCAATGGCGCTTTCACCTCGCTACCGAATGCGCTCATTGGAGCCGTTGCGGGCTATCTCGTCCTTTGGTCTGTGTATTGGGCATTCAAGCTCACGACCGGAAAAGAGGGCATGGGTTATGGCGACTTCAAATTGCTCGCCGCGCTCGGTGCATGGCTAGGATGGACGATGTTGCCGCTGATCATCCTGCTTTCTTCGCTGGTGGGTGCTGTGGTCGGAATCGCTCTGATCGTGTTCGCCAAACATGGCCGTAACATCCCCATCCCCTTTGGTCCTTACCTTGCCGGTGGCGGGCTGATCGCCTTGTTCTGGGGGCAGGCATTGACCCAAAGCTACCTGCAAATGCTCGCCGTGCCGTGAAGCACTGCCATGGACTCACAGGCGGGATAGGTTGCGGCAAGAGCACCGTCGCTACGCTATTCTCAGAACTCGGTGCACGTATCGTCGATACCGATCAGATCGCGCACCGGCTCACCCAAACAGGGGGGGCAGCCTTACCTTCGATCCGTAAGGAATTTGGTGATGGATTAATCGACTCATCTGGCGCGATGGACCGAACCAAGATGCGCCAATTGGTGTTTGCGGATGGCACTGCCAAGAGACGCCTGGAATCCATCCTGCATCCGCTCATACGCGAAGAGTCGAAGATGATAGCCACTTCGGCCAGCGATGCACCCTACACCATCGTGGTCGTTCCCCTGCTGTTCGAAAGTGGCCGCTACCAAGACTGGCTACACAGCAGCATCGCGGTCGATTGCACAGAGGAACAACAGATATTGCGCACCATGCAGCGGAGTAAGCTGTCCGAAGCAGAAGTTAGAGCCATCATGGCGCAACAGTTATCTCGAAATGAACGATTGAAACTAGCCGACGCAGTCATCGAAAATGATGGCCGACTCGACGAGTTGCGGCTCCAAGTAGAAGAATTACACAGCCGATTGATTAGGCTGTGAAAAACGATTGACGACATGAGATGCTGCCTATATCTTTCGCACCCAGCGCTCACCCCACTTTCAGCTAGGCCAATGTGATCAGTTACGAATTTCCTCTGAACGAACGAGTACGCACCATGTTGCGGCTGGAGGATCTCTTTCTGCGCATCACACGTTTTGTGGGCAGCGAAGAAAGTGCGGATCATCACGCAGCTCTCGGCGTGCTGTTCGAGATACTCGAAGTCGCCAGCCGCGCAGACCTAAAATCAGAACTCTTACAAGAGCTAGAGCGCCAAAAGAAGATACTCAACGCACTGCACAACAACCCTCAGATCGCAGAAGATGCGCTAGATGCGATCTTGAATGAAATTGAAGATGACAGCACACGTTTGCTAGAGTTGAGCGGCAAGATCGGCCAGCACCTGCGTGATGACGAATGGCTGATGGGAATCAAACAACGCGCCTGCATCCCCGGCGGTGTATGCGAATTCGACCTGCCGTCATACCACTATTGGCAACACCAAGCGGCAGAAGTGCGCCGTGCCGATCTTGGCAATTGGATCACTCCCCTGCTCCCTTTACGCAACGGCATCTCGATCTTGCTCAAGTTAATGCGCGAAAGCGGCAAGCTACACCACTTCGTCGCACATCAAGGCACGTTCCAGCAGATGCAAGGTGGGCGTGTAGCACAGTTGTTACGCGTCACGCTTGATCAGACTTTGCCATGCGTCCCCGAAGTCAGCGCCAATAAATACGCGCTCAACATCCGTTTCGTCGCCGCCAACTTCACCGCCAAGACAACCTTGTACGAACAGGATGTCGAATTCGATCTGACCTTCTGCTCCTCGCAATGAGTAAGCCGCCAGTCGTCTCTTGTCCACACTGTGGCAAGCAACACCAATGGGATACCACAAATAAATTTCGCCCTTTCTGCAGCGAACGCTGCAGGATGATCGACTTAGGGAAGTGGGCGAACGAAGAATACCGTGTCGAGCAACGCGAACAAGACCTGCAAGAACCCGATCACCAAGCTTGACGCAGTAAGGCGATGCCGTGTGCACCGCACCGCCACGCGGCAACCATATCATCCTCCATCAATCCACCCAGCGCATACACCGGAATAGTTGCTCCTGCCGTCATTGCAGCAAAGCTTTGCCAACCCAGATGTGGGGCGCCAGGATGTGATTGCGTCGGCAGCACGGGAGAGAGCAAGGCGAAGTCGCAACCCAATGCTTCCGCACGCAGCAACTCACCTGCGTTGTGACACGAAGCAGCACACCAATCCACATCAGGTCGTTCAGACAATCCAGATAGCTGCGATGAGGTCAACTGCACCCCATCCGCACCGACCTCCTGCGCCAACGCCACATCACCATTGAGCAACACTTTCGTGCCGCAGCTGTGCGACATCGACACCACACGTTGCGCCAATGCTTTCAGCTCTTCACGGGCAAGATGTTTCTCTCGCAACTGGATCAGCCGCAAACCTGCATCCAACTTGACCTGTAATCGGGTGAGGAAAACTTCCGCCCCCAACTCAGACACATTGCTGATGGCATACAAGGTCGGCAATTCAAGTGCGCGCAAGATCGGCGCATTGGCAGGCAAAATAGGCTCGACTGATACAGCAGTCGGCAATTGCCACGAGAACTGCTGCCCCTCGTGCGGATGCAACTCACCACTCCATGCAGTCACCCGAAAGAAATGCAATCGCACCGTCGCGTGAGGATAGGTGAACGCGCGCGTCAGCCATGGATACGCGGTGCGCACTGCGATGCCCAACTCCTCACGCAACTCGCGCGCCA
>JBAYTV010000306.1:0-2834 GCA_041675405.1 Sideroxydans sp.
ACTCCCCGTGCATGACCTGCTCGACCGCGTCTATTTCGAAGGCGATGTCATCGCGCGTTACAGCGCCGTGCTGCCCATCGAGATGCGCGCCAAGGTCACCGCCAACCTGCACGCCTTCATGGAGATCGCGCTGAGTGTGGATGCCGGGCGTTACCCCAGCCTGCCGCGTTTCTTGCAAGAATTGAGTGAACTACGTGACAGTAATGACGATGCGCCGGACGAAGGCAAGCTCGGCACAGCAGGCGATGCAGTGCGCATCTACACCGTGCATGAATCGAGAGGATTGGAAGCGCCCATCGTCTGGTTGCTGGATGCGAACACGGAAAAGAAGAATAGAGACGGCAACGACGTGCTGCTGGCGTGGTCATCCCACGAAGAGCGCCCCGCGCATTTCTCCCTCTACACCGACCATGCCTCGCGCGGCAAGAAACGAGCGCCCCTGTTCGAACAAGATGCCGCCCAACAAGCACGCGAAGAGATGAACCTGCTCTATGTCGCCATGACACGCGCACAACAAGCACTCATCGTCAGCGGCAACCAAGGCGCGAAAGAGACCAAACAACTTACTTGGTATGGTCGTATCTCAGTAGCGGTCGAATCGGCTACTACCACTTCATTCCTTCCCCCATGCAGGGGGAAGGCTAGGATGGGGGTTGAATCGGTGGGCGATAACGACTCTACCCCCACCCTAACCCTCCCCCTGCATGGGGGAGGGAAGGAGAACATTGTCCTTCCCCCCATTCTCCCCACTGGCAACCGTACCACCCGCAGCACCGCCCAGCAACAACGCGGCATCTGGTTGCACGCCCTCCTGCAAACACTCACCGAAACCAACTCCCTCTCCCAACGGGGGAGGGCTGCACCCGCAGGGGGCAGGCCGTGGTTGTACGAGGCTGAAGCCTCAACAACACACGCTCGGGTGGGGGAACACTCTCCACAACAACGCACCGAACTCCAACACCGCCTCTCCATTCCCTCACAAGAAATGGACACCCTCTACCAACAAGCCCAACACATCCTCAACGCCCCGCACCTCGCGCGCTTCTTCGACGCCGCGCAATACCGCAACGCCCACAACGAGATGCCCTACATCAATGCGAAGGGCGAACTGAAACGCATCGACCGTCTGGTGGAGTTCGACGATGAAGTGTGGGTGCTGGATTACAAGCTGGGCGATTCAGAAGATGCGGCGCGTCACCAAGCGCAGATGAGGGAATATCAGGTGGCGATGCAGTCGGTGTATGCAGGCAAGACGGTCAAATCCGCGTTGGTATTTGCGGATGGGGTGTTAAGTGAGATTGGATAAAGAACGCTGTAGGGCTGCTACAACCCATTTGCGACGTTCGTCTTATCGATATCCGTCGCCCACAACTTGGAACTTCGTTGAATTAAATGCCTAGGCGATGTGGCATGGTGGTTGAGAAATAATTGCGATGCTGCCATCTTTAGTTCTCCTTAGTTCTATCAGGCTCAAACGAGGTAGCATAGAACTTAATTGCCAATAATCATGTACTGCTGCGTTGAGCCTGCGCCAATCTCCCCCCGCTCAATGCTTTGTCCGCACGCGCTACCCGCTGTGCACTCCAAACTTATGGAATTTAAATCGTAAACACGCGAGTGCCCGTAATCGCCAGCAGGCACTGGCACTCCTTTTGGAATGTAGAACGTAGCGCTGTGGCCTCCATAGAGTCCACCTGGGTAAGTGAATTTCTTTAGCACAACGAAAGCGTTGTTCAAGTCAGGCGGGATATTAGGGGGCGTTCGGTTTTGAAGTTCATATTTCTTTTTGAGCGCATTGATCCAATTTGCCGCATCGTCCAAATTTGCTCTGCGCAGTATCCCATTTTCCACAGCGTGTTCGAGACCAGCTTGACCGGCTAGTGGCTCTCGCTTGTTGTGAAACGATTCTGGTTTAGTGGTCGGGGATGTAACCAACTCCATACCGGTTTCAATTGGCATGCCAATCAAGACTCTGCCCGATTGCTCATCTATTGGAAAAATGCTTTTGATGGGTTTCGAAAAGAGTACTTGAGAGAGTATTTGTTCCTTTCGCGCCTCGGTGGGTATTGTGGTTAGGCCGTAATTGAAAATCGCAAGAAACGGGTCATTACCTCCAAATACCTTATATTTAAAAATACTAGTTTCGCAAGGCCCTTTATCCTCATAGGTGCTGATGAGAATCGGAGTGGAATTTTTCAAGCCAGCCACCCTCTGTCTGTAATACCCGTTAACATAAACGGCGGCAATTTTCGTTTTCTCAGTCCAACTGATATTCCAGATAGTTGGATTTGAGGCTCCTAGCATCAGAGCAACTGGTGCACTCGGGTGATTTACAACAACATCTATCTGGCTCGCTGCTATCGCGCTTGCCTGATCTATTTGGAAATCGAGCTTTCTGCCTTCAAGTGCGCCCGCTCCAAAAACAACCAATTCTTTAGCGAAGGTGGTTTCAGGGAATCCACAAACGGTCGGCACAACGTCCTGTGCAGGAGCTACCAGTTTCTCATTTGGCTTATTAGAATGTGCACATCCGCACAAGAAAGTTGCAGCGATTGCAACGGAGATTGCTTTGGACACATAGTCCCCTTTTTTGATTAAATTAATTAACGGGATGTTCCGAATCACATTATGTTTTTGCATTCCACAACTCCTGTCCAAGTTCCAATACTTGAGTGCACGCTATGGAAAATTCTATGTATGTCTCTTTTTGGCTGCGGTTTCAACCGGTCGATGCAACAAGTTGGTTAAATCGTTCAGCGGGTGTTTCATAGTTTAACGTCTTCCTTGGACGCTGATTCAATTTCCTCGCCACGCCATTGAGTTGGGCTTGTGAG
>JBAYTV010000307.1:0-2816 GCA_041675405.1 Sideroxydans sp.
CAAACTTCTTACTACTTTGAACCTGGTCGGGGTGGAGAGATTCGAACTCCCGACATCCTGGTCCCAAACCAGGCGCGCTACCAGGCTACGCTACACCCCGAGAGCGCGGCATTATACAGACCGCGCGATGAAAATCAATTCCGATTTTGAGATTTTATCTGTGGTGCGGCCAGCATCAGGTAATACACCATCGACCATAGTGTAAGGATGGCTGCCAGATAGATGAGCAAGGTCCCGACCCATTGCGTCGAGATACCAAATAGCGGTTCATGGAACAACAGAAACTGGATGGCCAACATCTGAAATACGGTCTTCACTTTACCGATCATGGAGACCGCGACACTCTTGCTCCCGCCCAATTGCGCCATCCACTCGCGCAACGCGGAGATGGTCAATTCACGACCGATGATGATGAAAGCGATGATGGCATCCACGTAGCCCAGGTTGAGCAGAATGACTAGGGCAGCGACGACCATCAACTTGTCTGCGACCGGGTCAAGGAAGGCACCAAAAGCCGAACCTTGATTCAACATGCGCGCCAGATACCCATCTAGCCAATCAGTGATGGATGCGAACCAGAAGATCGCAAAACTCAGCATGTGTTTATGATGCAGACTCAGAGTCTCATCTGAGACATAGAAGACGGCGATGAAGACCGGTATCAATAAGATACGCAGCCAAGTCAGCAGATTCGGGATGTTTATAGGCATATCAATGTAAGCTCTGATAGATTCTTTCGGCTAGTGCCGGGCTGATCCCTTCCACCCGCGCCAGCTCGTCCACACTGGCTTGTTGCACACCTTTCAAACCGCCAAAGTGAGTCAACAGATTACGGCGTCGCTTCTCACCCACGCCTTCGATGTCTTCCAAACTTGATGTGATTCTCGCCTTGCCGCGTCGAGCCCGATGCCCGCTGATAGCAAAGCGGTGGGCCTCATCACGAACTTGTTGGATCAAATGCAGGGATGGACTGTCCGGTGGCAATTGTAACGATATTTCTATACCGGGTCGTATTAATTGCTCCATACCTGCTTTGCGTTCTACGCCTTTGGCGACACCCACAAGACTGATGTCGGACAACCCAAGCTCTGCCATCACTTCTACCGCGATACCCAACTGTCCGGCACCCCCATCGATCAAGATCAGATCAGGGCGTTTCCCCTCACCCGTCTGCAATTTCTGATAGCGCCGAGTCATCGCTTGGCGCATGGCCGCGTAATCATCGCCCGGTGTGATACCACTGATGTTGAAGCGACGATATTCCTGAGGACGGATAGCAAGGTCGTCATACACCACACAGGATGCAACTGTGGCCTCGCCCATGGTGTGGCTGATGTCGAAACATTCGATACGCTTCAGGTCTGGCAACGCCAACACCTCACGCAACGCATCCAGTCGCAATGACTGCCCAGCCTCCAATCCAACCTGTCTTTGCAGCGCCAACAATGCATTGGATCGCGCCATGTCCAACCACTGGCGACGTTCCCCCGTGACGGTGTGACGTATCTGCACCTTGTGCCCCGCCTGCTCCGTCAGGAGTTGTTCCAGCGCCTCGTCGGCCACTTCGATACTGGTGATGATCAATGGCGGCACACTGCGTTCCAAATAATGCTGCGCAAGGAACGCTTCCAATACTTCGATGCTATCCTGCCCCTGCACGTTGGCGGGGAAGAACTGTTTGTCCCCTAGATGACGCCCGCCACGCACCACCGCAAGGTTCAAACACAGCGCCCCCTCGGCCTCAACGACAGCGACGATGTCCGCATCGGTATCGCGCCCACTCTCAACGAACTGCTTTTCCTGAACCGCATGCAAGGCTTGCAACTGATCGCGGAATGCGGCGGCCTTCTCGAAGTGCAGTGTCTCGGCTGCTTGCTCCATAGCCATGCGCAGACGCTTCTCTACCTCATCATGCTTGCCCTGCAACAACAGTCCCGCATTACGCACATCGGTCGCGTAATCCTCGGCACTGATGATGCCGGCACAGGGAGCGCTGCAACGATGGATCTGATGTAGCAAACAAGGTCGCATACGGTTGTTGAACACCGCCTCTTCACAAGTGCGCAGAAGAAAGACCTTCTGCAAAAGATTGATGCTCTCCTTCGCCGCTTGTGCATTGGGGTAGGGGCCGAAGTATTGATGGCGCTTATCAGTCGCACCACGATAGTAGGTCAGGCGCGGCGATGGACTGCCGGTGAGCACGATGTAGGGGTAAGACTTATCGTCGCGAAACAGGATGTTGTAACGCGGCTTGAGCGACTTGATGAGATTGTTCTCCAGCAGCAGCGCTTCCGCTTCCGAGCGCGTCACCGTGACCTCGATACGCGCGATATGCGACACCATCAGCCGGATACGCGGCGATAGATTACTGATCTGAAAATATGAGCTGACACGCTTCTTGAGTTGATTCGCCTTGCCGACGTACAACACCTGCCCTGCTTCATCCAGCATGCGGTACACACCAGGCTGCAAAGGCAGACTGGCGAGAAACGATTTGGGATCGAACGCGGGATCTGACATGATTCACATTAACGCTTGCAGACCGTTAGAAAATTCAGTTGCACCACCATTCGCTGGGTGACGTACTGCACCGGTCACTTGTATCCCCATCTCACGCAACAAACCTTCCGCTTTTTTTCCGACTGCGACGACCTTAGCTTTTGGGAACGCCTCGATCAGCAAGCGCATAGCAGGCTCGCCCAGCTTGATCTCATCTGGTGAGGGAGTCCGATTCGACCATAACTCATCCGCACGATACGGATGCAGTTGCATCGCATTCCACAGAATAGTGCGCTCGGCGATTCCGAGGCGATACA
>JBAYTV010000308.1:0-2802 GCA_041675405.1 Sideroxydans sp.
AAGCCTGCTTGGTTGATATCAGTCAATAAAGCATCCATTTCGGACTTGCTGGGAAGTTGTTTTAGCAAAGCCCCAAAAGACTGCTGCGTATCAATCAGCTGTTTCTTGATGATATCTAAATTGATCGCCTCTTTCTTCTTGACCAAGAAGGTTTCTCTTAACTTCTCTTCCTCTTGTCTGACCTGTTTCAGGCTCTCGTATTGATCTTGCCAATCAAAAAATGCTCCCAGTCCGACAATCAAGAGTAATACCACCAAAAAAGACGCAAGCTTAATCAACCACGGCCAAGAGCCCGGTTTTTTAGGGTCGATATTCTTTAATTCTTCAAGGAAATTCATATCTCGCCCCTAATTCTTTCCACCGGTCTTTGCCGGAGCTTGAGTTGCCGGTGTAGCCAGCTTCGTCAAGTTGAAATTCAGAGAAAACTCACTCACACGCCCCCCACTTACATTGGCAGCATGTATTTCCACAAGGGTAGGCGAATCAAGCCAGGGTGAATCCTCTACAGACCGCATAAGTGTTGAAATACGTGCGTTGGACTGGGCGTATCCCACCAAGGCAATCTTATATCCAGACTGCCTTACGCTCTTGATATAGACGCCATCAGGTAAGATCCGCAACATCTGATCCAGCAGATGCACCACGTCCGAACGAGTTGACTGAAGATTTTCAACAACATTCTTTCTCGCCAAAAGTGACTGCGTCTGCTCGCGTAACTTCTTTATCTCTTGGATTTGCTTATCCAGTACAGCAATTTCTTGCTTCAAATAAGCGTTACGCCGCTCTTGGTATTCGATTTGAGCACTAATCGCCACGTGGACTAACGCCACGATCAATGCTCCAACAGCAAATGAGATTGCGCTCAACACAATAAACTGCATCTGTTTCGCGCGGCGCTTCTCAGCGCGATGGGGTAGTAAGTTAATACGAATCATGATGGATCAAACCTCCGCATCGCCAAACCGCAAGCAATCATTAAGGCTGGCGCATCCGTTTGCAATTGACGCGGCTTAATGCGACTAGACAGAGTCATCAGTTCGAATGGATTGGCAACAAGCGTGCTGACTTGGGTTCGAGTGGCAACCGCCTCATCCAACCCAGCAAGCGCCGCACATCCACCAGCCAAGACGACATAGTTAACTTCGTTATATTGAGTGGAAGTGAAAAAGAACTGCAATGCACGTGCAACTTCCATCGCAACACTTTCGCGAAAGGGTGTCAAAACATCGCTCTCGTAGTTTTCTGGCAATCCGCCGTTTTTCTTAGCAGACTCGGCATCTTCGGCAGACAAGCCGAATGCGCTCTGGATTTGTTGAGTTAGCTGAGCCCCGCCAATCTGCTGATCGCGCGCATAGACCGACTGCCCATTACGCAATACATTGACGTTCATCACGTTGGCGCCGATATCGACCACCGCAACGCACTGATCCTCCGCACCACCCGGAAGTTGCGATCGTATCTGCTCAAAGGCTGCTTCGGCCGCATAGGGCTCGACATCGACCACGACCGCTTTTAGGCCCGCCGATTGTGCCGCCGCAACGCGATCTTCCACGTTAGCTTTACGCGATGCGGCCAACAGAATCTCCACTTCCTCAGGATTGGTCGGCGAAGGGCCGATAACCTGAAAGTCGAGATTGACTTCTTCTAACGCAAAGGGGATGTACTGATTGGCTTCAGACTCAACTTGGTATTCCAAGTCGTCTTCGCGCAAGCCCGCTGGGAGCATGATCTTCTTGCTGATGACCGCTGCCGCTGGCAATGCCAGGCTGACGTTGCGAATCCGTGTACCCATGCGTTTCCAAGCACGTCTCAACGCTTCCGAAACCGCATCCAAGTTATTGATGTTTCCATCGCTGACCGCATCCGACGGGAGCTCCTCGATCGCATATCGCTCGACAATGTAGCCACCCTTCTTGGGCGACTCACTCAACTCTAAAAGCTTTACGGAAGTGGCACTGATATCCACCCCGATCATGGGTGGCGTCGACGTCTGCAAAAAGTCTAACGGGATGTCGAAATTTCCTTTAATCATAGGATGGTTAGCGCTTTTTCGTACAAAGTGGTTTAAATCCTAGCAATAACTCTTGCGAGTGTAAAGTTTTTTCTACTGCCCCATATTTATTAAGCTTGGGCGATATAATCCCCGCGACAGCCTTTAATTCAAAATTCTATCTATGACTTCTCGTTGGTGGTTCTATCCTGCTTTGCTTGTGTTGGTGTTACCACTCATCCCATTATTGCTGCTAGTTTTCGCAGCCATTGTCACCTATCCAACCTTACCTTCGCTAGAGGCACTTACGGACTATCGTCCCAAGATGCCCTTAAGAGTATTCAGTGCAGAAGGGATTTTGATTGGCGAATTCGGTGAAGAACGACGGGAGTTGGTCAAGATAGAACAAGTACCAGACCTCATGAAGAAGGCAATCTTGGCAGCGGAGGATGATCGTTTCTATGAGCACGGCGGTGTGGATTACATCGGCGTACTGCGGGCAACGTATTCCAACTTTACGTCTGGCGGTGTCAAGCAAGGTGCCAGCACGATCACCATGCAAGTTGCGCGCAACTTTTTCCTGTCCAAGGAAAAGACCATGTCACGCAAGTTCAATGAGATGTTGCTGGCCTTCAAGATCGAACACAACCTGACCAAGGATGAGATTCTGCAGCTCTACATCAATCACATCTATCTTGGCCAACGTGCCTATGGATTTGGCGCAGCAGCTCAAGCCTATTACTCCAAGCCACTCGATCAGCTGAATATCTCCGAAATGGCGATGCTGGCCGGACTTCCCAAAGCACCGGGCG
>JBAYTV010000309.1:0-2798 GCA_041675405.1 Sideroxydans sp.
CCAAGGTCAGCGAAGGCGATCAAAAGACTCCGCTCGGCGTGTATTTCGTCGATGAGCACATCCCCTCGGCCAAGCTCACCGATTTCTACGGCCCCGGCGCCTACCCCATCAACTACCCAAACGAATGGGACAAACGCCAAGGTCGCAACGGCCACGGCATCTGGCTGCATGGCACACCGAGCGACACCTATAGCCGCCCACCCCGTGCCAGCAACGGTTGCGTCGTCCTCTCCAACAACGACTTCACCCATCTGGGAAAGAGCATCCAGGTTGGCGTGACGCCTGTCATCATCACCAACCACATGGAGTGGAGCGATGAGAACGATGCGAATGAACGCGCCGACCTCATGAGCTCTATCGAGAAGTGGCGGAGTGACTGGGAAAGCAGAGAGACAGAAACCTATCTCACCCACTATGCGCGCGACTTTTCCACCGGTAGCACTGCCTTCAAGGGTTTTGCCGAGCAGAAGCGCAAGGTCAACTCAGGTAAGACTTGGATCAAGGTGAAACTGTCCAAGCTGAGCGTATTCCCTTACCCAAGCCAACAAGGCTTGGTAGTGGTCAATTTCGAACAGGATTATTCGAGTAACAATCTGTCTAACCGCATGCTCAAGCGTCAGTACTGGATGAAACAGGATGGACGCTGGAAGATAATTTACGAAGGTTCCGCATAAGGTCTCTCTAATTATTCGTCATTCAGGCGGAGGCCGAAATGACAGAATTTTAATTTTTTTAAGGACTCATTTAAATGAAGCTCATCCGCATCGTTACCGCAATTCTGTTGGCCGCGCTGTTTGCGTTGCCAGTTCACGCCGCTTCTACAACTCAAGGAAAAACCAAGATGGTCAAGCTCCACACCAACCACGGCATCATCACCATTCAACTCGACACTGAAAAAGCACCGATCTCGAGCAAGAACTTCCTCGACTACGTGAACGCCGGCTTCTACAGCAACGTCGTGTTCCACCGCGTCATCCCCAACTTCATGATCCAAGGCGGCGGCTTCGAGCCCGGCATGAAACAAAAACCAGTCAACGCAGCCATCCGGAATGAAGCGGCGAACGGTTTGAAGAACGAGCAATACACCATCGCCATGGCGCGCACGGGCGATCCGCACTCTGCGACTACGCAGTTCTTCATCAACACCAAGAACAACAGCTTCCTCGACCACCCGGGACAAGACGGCTGGGGCTACTGCGTATTCGGCAAAGTGGTCGAAGGTAAAGAAGTGGTCGACGCCATTGGCAAAGTGAAGACTGGCAGTAGCGGCTTCCACCAAGATGTGCCAAAAGAAGACGTCATCATCATCAAAGCTGAAGCCATCAAATAGGATTTAGGAGCAAGGATTGAGGATTGAGGAAAACCGCGACTCCGCCGTTACTCAATCCACAATCCACCATCCTAAAATGCACTCCTTATTCATCTCCGACCTACACCTGAGCAACGAGCACCCGCTCAGTACAGAACTCTTCTATATTTTCATCGCCGACATCGCGCCCCAAGCAGAAGCACTCTACATACTGGGCGACCTGTTTGAATACTGGGCGGGCGATGATGATCTGAACGACACCTTCCACCTATCCATCTGCTCTGCATTAAAGGCCCTGAGCGAGAACGGCACGCGCATCTTCATCATGCACGGCAACCGCGACTTCTTGATGGACGCCCAACTCGCCACAGCCTGTGGCGCGACACTGCTAACTGACCCGATACTACTCGACCTCTACGGCTCGCCCACCCTGCTCACCCACGGCGATGCCCTATGCACCGACGACGCCAGCTACCAACAGTTCCGCGCCATGGTGCGCAGTGACGCATGGCGCGCCGACTTCCTCGCGCAGCCCCTCGCGCAACGCAAAGAGCAGATCGAACAACTGCGCGCGCAAAGCGAACTGTCGAAACGCGTCAAAGCCATGGACATCATGGATGTGAACACTGATGCAGTAAACGACCTGCTGCGCCAAAACCACTACCCTCGCCTCATCCACGGACATACGCATCGCCCCGCCAAGCACACCCATCAAGTGGATGGGCACGACTGCGAACGTTGGGTATTGGGAGATTGGGATAGCGGTGTTGCACGCACATTACGTTGCGACGCGGATGGACTGCATTGGGAAGAGATTTGAGATCAGGAATCGACCTAAATCCATCACCTAACTTCCATTCAACACGAAAACCGAACTAGAATTGGCAAAACGCATGGGAGACCATCATGCACGCCAAAACACACTTAGCTGCACTTTCACTTCTCACCGCATACCTCACGGTTCCCACGTTCGCCTATTGCGAAGCATTCGACTGGAGTATCGGCGGCTACGCAGGCCAACATTACGATACGGCACCCGCTTGGATATTGGAGGGGGATGCCAGATTCGCAAAACAGTACATCGTCGCGATCACGGCCAGTAAGACGGTATGGCGCGCAGAGACACTGCCGTTATCGTTAGAGATAGACGGGATGATCGGCCATCAATCCGGCGTGGCGACTATGCAAGAGATCGGCATCGCTCCCGTTATGCGGTGGGATGGTTTCCCTTGGAACGAGACCTTGCAAACGGGCCTGCGCCTAGCACCGCTCGGCATCTCGTACACCACCTCCATCAGCCCATTGGAACGGGGCCCGGTAACTGGCAAAGGCAGCCGCACATTGAACCTGTTACTGATCGAATTGGGATTCTCGCTTCCCTCGATAAGATCGAACGAAGTCTTCGTGCGACTGCACCATCGCTGCAGCATCTACAATCTGATCAATGACTACGGCGCGAATGGTGAGGATTTCCTCGCCTTGGGTTACC
>JBAYTV010000310.1:0-2795 GCA_041675405.1 Sideroxydans sp.
ATGCTGACACCTCCGAAAAAGTCAAAGTGAACACACTCGCCTGGCGGTGTCGGTGTCCGCAAGCAATCGCGGACGGTCGCATCCCCACTGCGCGGGGCCCCTGCTTCCTGCTCATGCTGCTATCTCCTCTGCGACATTGTTCAAATAATTGCGCATCACCGCGATGTACTGCGTATCTTCCATCAAGAAGGAATCGTGACCGTGGTCGGAGGTGACTTCAGCGTAGCTCACGTCGCGGCGGTTGTGCAGCAGGGCATGTACGATCTCGTGCGAACGCGCGGGTGAGAAGCGCCAATCGGTAGTGAACGACACCACGAGGAACTTCGCTTTCGCGGCAGCGAAGGCGCGGTTCAAGTCGCTATCCAGATCGCGCGCGGGGTCGAAATAATCCAGTGCTTTGGTCATCAGCAGATAGGTGTTCGCGTCGAAATACGCGGCGAACTTATCGCCTTGGTAGCGCAGATAAGATTCGATCTGGAACTCGATGTCGTAGCTGAAGTTCAATTTGCCGTGGCGCAATTCGCGCCCGAACTTGTCGGCCATCGCGTCATCGGAAAGATAGGTGATGTGTCCCAACATGCGCGCAAGCCGCAAGCCGCGCGTCGGCACGACGCCGTGCTGGTAGAAATCGCCACCGTGGAATTCGGGGTCGGTCAGGATGGCGCTACGCGCTACGTCGTTGAACGCGATGTTCTGCGCGGTGAGGTGCGGCGCGGTGGCGATAGCCAACACATGTGCCACGCGGTCTGGATACGCCAGCGCCCACTGCATCGCCTGCATACCGCCCAAGCTACCGCCGACGATGGCGGCGAAACGTTGGATGCCGAGCTGGTCGGCCAAACGCGCTTGTGCGTTGACCCAGTCTTCCACCGTGACCACAGGGAAGGACGAGCCATACGGTTTGCCCGTTGCCGGGTCGGTGCTGGAAGGGCCGGTCGAACCGTGGCAGCCGCCGAGGTTGTTGAGTCCGATGACGAAGAATTTGAGCGTGTCGATGGGCTTGCCCGGGCCCACCATGTTGTCCCACCAGCCGATGTTCTTGGTGTCGTTCTCGTAATAGCCCGCGACGTGGTGATGCCCCGACAGCGCGTGGCAGATGAGGATGGCGTTGGACTTGTCGGCATTCAATGTGCCGTAGGTCTCATAGATCAACTCATAGCGTGGCAACACCGCGCCACTTTTAAACGTGAGCGGCTGCTCAAAGGTTGCGCGTTGCGCTTGTACGATCCCGACAGAATTATTCATTACAACAAAACCCAATCAAGCCACAGAGTACGCAGAGACCGCAGAGAGAATGCAGGCAAAGCAATTTATCGCCGCACTCTCTGTGTACTCTGTGATCTCTGTGGCAAAAATAATCAAAAATAAAAAACCCGCACAGCTTGTGGCTAGAGCGGGTTCACTCGCTTTAGCTGGAATGTTTTACGTGCCCCGCAAGCTGAACTCAAATCGGCACGGAGCGAAGTGTCCGCGTTTTGCTGAAAGCTGTCAATTCAAGGAACTCATTCCCTCCCCCATGCAGGGGGAGGGTTAGGGAGGAGGTAGAGTCGTTTGTGCTCACAAATTCAACCCCCATCCTAGCCTTCCCCCTGCATGGGGGAAGGAACAACTGCGTTGTCCTCAAGCCTGCCACACACCGAATCCTGCCTCGCGCAGATCGATGGCGACGTCCACTTCCTTGTCGCGTGCTTCATCGTATGTCATCGGGTTGAAGGCTTCGTACAGGTCGGGCAACAGGTGCAGACCGTGATCGGTGACATAGCGGTTGGCTTGGATTCCCGCTTTGTGTTTGTCAAAACGAATATCGGGGTCGAGTCCGGTCATGCCCACATAGACACAGGGCTTGCCCGTGATGTAACCGGGGTTGCACTTCTTGAACTTGCCTTCGTACAGCACGTCCGTCGACAGTTCGATCACATAGACGTGGTAATGCTTGCGGCGCGCCATGCTGGGGTTAAATTACCATCGCTAGATCGTGGTTGCGGTGATGACGCTGCGACGCGCACTGGTGTGCTCGAACCAGCTTTTCAGATTCGGATGCGCACCACGCCAATCGCGCTCTGCGAAGCGTAGGTCGAGATAGAGCAACGCACTGACCAAGGCGAGGTCGGCCAACGTGAGCGCATCGCCCTCGCACCATCGCTTCTGTCCTAATAGTGTCGAGGCATATTGCAACGCTTTGCTGACGGCGGTGTTGTGCATCTCGATGGTGGAGGCTTGTTGTTTCTCGGCGGGGCGTAGCACTTCGTTACGCACCACGACGGCGGAATCCATGATGCCGTCGGCCAGTGCCTCCCAGCGCTTCACACGTAGTTTCGCCGCTGGGTCGTCACGCGGGATGAGGATGGGTGCATCGTTCAGCGTGTCCACATATTCGGTGATGACGGGCGAGTCGAAGATGCAAAAACCGTCATCGAGGATGAGTGCTGGGATACGGCCGAGTGGGTTGACCTGCAATACCAAGCTGCCGGGTTCGGTCGGTGGGTCGACGACATATTCATGCGGGATGTTCTTCTCTAGCAAAGCCAGTCGTACTTTGCGCACATAAGGACTGGTGTTGGAGCCAAGCAGTTTCATGGTATCTCCCAAAGTGGTTGCCGCAAACGAAATTGAAGGTGTCGGCGGCTAGGTAAAACTTAAGCCGCGTTCAACTTGTCCAGCAGTTCGTTGATCTTGATGGGGTCATCGGCACGCAAGATCTTTTGTGTGAGGAAAGTGATTTCGGGCAAGCTGGTTGTCAATACGCGCTGCTTGGTTCCCAGCAGTTGTGCGGGATGCATGGAGAACTGACGCAG
>JBAYTV010000311.1:0-2781 GCA_041675405.1 Sideroxydans sp.
AGCCCACCGATGCGGGCACCGAGAG
Organism: Sideroxydans sp.; assembly: GCA_041675405.1. Classification (GTDB taxonomy): domain Bacteria; phylum Pseudomonadota; class Gammaproteobacteria; order Burkholderiales; family Gallionellaceae; genus Sideroxyarcus. The sequence goes on from JBAYTV010000311.1 coordinate 26, forward strand.
ATAAAGCCCGGAGAGATAGAGGCTCACCACGCCGCCGATCAGAGCGAACGGGATGTTCAGGATGATCAATCCGGCTTGGCGCACCGAACGGAAGGTCGAGAACAGCATGAAGAAGATCAGTGCGATCGACACCGGCACGACCACCGCCAGGCGTTGCGCCGCGCGCTGCTGGTTCTCGAATTGCCCGCCGTAGTCAATGTGGTAGCCTTCGGGCAGTTTCACCTCGCGCTCGATGGCTGCCCTCAATTCCTCGACGAAGCCCACGACATCGCGCCCCTCGACATTGGTGCGCACGGCGACCAACCGTCGCGCCGCTTCGCGCTGGATCAGCACCGGCCCGTCCGCTTCCCTGACATCGGCGACCTCACCGAGGGGAACCAGTGCACCGCCCGCAGTTCGGATCAGCAGCGCCTTGATCGCCGCAGGCGAGGCACGCGCGGCTTCCGGATAGCGAACCAGCACACCGAAGCGGCGGCTGCCTTCGATGATCTCGGACACTACCTTGCCGCCGACGGCGGATTCGACCACGGCGTTCACATCCTCGTTGTTGAGGCCGTAACGCGCGAGCCTTGCCGAGTCGATGGCGACCGTGAGGTAGCCTTGCCCGGAAAGGCGTGCGCGGAACACGTCGCTCGCGCCCGGGGTGCGATTGACGATCTCTTCGATCTTGCCGGACAGGGCTTCCAGTGTGGCGAAGTCGTCTCCGAACAGTTTGATGGCGACATCGGCGCGCACTCCGGACAGCATTTCCGAGACGCGCATGTCGATCGGCTGGCTGAAACCGGCCTCGACACCCAGTTCCTCGAAGGGTTTGAGTTTCTCGCGCAGCTTCTCTTGGAAAGCCTCAAGACCGTAGCCCCATTCTGCGCGAGGCTTGGTCTGCAGGAAGCAATCGGTCTGGTAGAAACCCATCGGGTCGAGCCGCAATTCGTCGGCTCCGCTACGGCAGATCATGCCGGTGACCTCGGGGATTTCCAGGATCGCTTTCTGGATCGGCGCGTCCAGCGCCAGCGAGGCTTCCAGTGAGATGTCGGAAGCTTTTTCCAGGTTCACCACCATTTGCCCCTCGTCCATCGTCGGCATGAACTCCTTGCCGATGAACGGAAACAACGCTGCGGCAGCGATGAGCATCACAATCGCCCCGAACACGGCGGACTTGCGATACTCAATCGCCCAGCGCATCGTCGGCAGATACACGCGCTTGATCGCTGCCAGCAGACGGTCTTCGCTGTGTGCGCCGGAGCGCATGAGGAAGCTCGCCAGCACAGGGATTACGCTGAGCGACAGTAGCAGTGAGCCCAGCAGCGCAAACACGATGGTCAGTGCCAGCGGCCCGAACATGCGACCTTCGAGCCCCGTGAGCGAGAACAGCGGCAGGAACACGATGATGATGATGAGGATACCGGACAGCACCGGAGCGGACACCTCGACCACGGCGCGATAGACCAAGTGCAGGCGGCTCACGCCCTTGGGCGCATGCGCGAGCTGGGTGTGGACGTTCTCCACCACCACCACGGCCGCATCCACTAGGATGCCGATGGCGATGGCAAGCCCCCCGAGCGACATCAGGTTGGCGCTGACGCCGAACAGGTTCATCAGGATGAAGGTGGACAACACCGTCAACGGCAGGATCAGCGCCACGGTGAGCGCCGCGCGCAGATTACCGAGCAACACGATCAGCACTAGGATCACCAGCACCACCGCCTCGCCGAGGGCCTTCTCCACCGTGAGCACCGCCGCGTTGACAAGATCGGTGCGGTCATAGTAGGGCTCGATGGTGACGCCCTTGGGGAGCGAGGGGGCAAGGCGCGCGAGTTCTTGCTTGACGGATTCGACCACCGTGCGGCTGTTGGCACCGACACGTAGCAAAACCAAGCCGGTCACAATCTCACCTTCGCCGTTCGCTGTCACACCACCGAAACGCACCAGCGACCCTTCGGCGACTTGCGCGACATCGCCGATGCGCACGGGCAAACCGCTTCGGGTCACAACGCTGATACTCTTGATGTCGTCGGCATTCTTGAGTTGTCCGACCGTGCGCACCAGCAGCATCTTGTCGCTGCGGTTGACTCGGTCGCCGCCCGCGTTGCGGTTATTACGCGCGATGGCGCGCTCTATATCTTCAATCGTCAAGCCCTGTGCGGCAAGTTTGTGCGGTTCGGGGCGAACTTCGAAGGCGCGCACGAAGCCGCCCATTGCATTCACGTCCGCCACCCCATCGACAGCCCGCAGTTGCGGCCGGATCACCCAATCCTGAAGGGTGCGCAGTTCGCTGTTCGAGTAACCATCTCCCTTGACCCGGTACATGTAGATGTCGCTCAAGGGCGTGGCTATCGGTGCCAGCACGACTTCAGCATCCATGGGAAGCGCCCCGCGTACCTGATTGAGCCGCTCAGAAACCTGCTGGCGCGCCCAATAGATGTCGGTGCCGTCCTCAAAGTCGATGACGATGTTGGATATGGCGTACTTGGTGGTCGAACGCAGGAGCTTCAGGCGCGGGATGCCCTGCATCTCCATCTCGATCGGGAAGGCGATGCGCGACTCGACCTCGGTCGGCGCAAGCCCCGGCGCCTTGACGAGTACCTGTACTTGCGGTGGCGAAATGTCCGGGAAGGCATCGATGGGTAACGTGCGAAATGCCCACAGCCCGCCGATGACTACGGCAACGGCGACGATCAACATCATCAGACGCTGGATCAGCGCAAAACGGATAAGTGCGGCGATCATGGCTGGTACTCCTTCAGGTCAACAACGGA
>JBAYTV010000312.1:0-2742 GCA_041675405.1 Sideroxydans sp.
GGAAGTTGATGACTTCCCAATGTTGGTCGGTCAAGTCGACACTTTCTGTACCAGCCAAATAAACACCGACTTCTGGATTCCACTCAGCCAAATTGACCAAATAACCCTCTTCGTCTGTCTCGTATGATTTGCCGCCTACTTCGATACTTGCCATGCTAGTTCTCCCAAAGATTGATGCTACTTACAGCCAAGATTGGCAACTGTTATTACTGATAGTCAGATCGACGAAACCTCCGTGATCAACTGCCGACACGCCCTCGATACGACGATCGCCGAGACCTCTCGCATCCCAGTCAGGTTGCAAGACATAGACCTTGAAACGCCCCATCGCCTCGCGCAATTTTCCCTCGAAAGCATTGCCTGCAGTCGCAGCATATACTGCATCTTCAGTCAGTAAAATATCGCCAGGAGCTGCGACCCGCAAACAGCTCTCCAATGAATTGTTGCTCAGGGGTGCTTTATTGATGATATGTAACATTGCGCCCCCTTAGAAACTCAAGACAACGTCTTGTTCGTTCATCAATGCGCCCATCTCAGCACGCCCCAGTACGGTGACATCCACCAGCAGATCATCCTCACTCAGACCGCGCGCTTCCAAAGATTCCTTCTCGACATACAACTTCTCGATGTCATAACCTTCCAACGCACGGTAGGTAGGCGAAAAGTTTTTGGTCTCGATGCCTTTGGTCTGTTGCCCCTTCTTCAATTGATAGACGCCGTCATCCATAAAGACCAAAGAGACATCCTGATCAAAAGCGGCAGTGATCAACACCACCTCCAGGGATTCCAAGGCATAGATCGTTCCATACGGCGCCTTGCGATTGACGAACATGAATTTTTTTACAGCACCTTCGCTCATCTCGTCTCTCCTTAATCGCCGAACGTGATCAGACGATCACATTTCGTACCGGCCTCAACCAATTGGCCAAGACCTGAAATTCGAAAGCCCGCCGCCAAATTCTCTTCACGTATGCCACGACGCATCGCCGCTGCCACACACACCACCAAATCGACCTTGTGTTCCTCAGCCAGCTTAGTCCAGCGGTTCACGATATTGCGGTCATCCTGCGGAGGCTCGGTCAGCTTGGATGCGTTGTTCACACCATCGTGGTAGAAGAACACGCGCCATACCTCATGCCCTTTGGCGATGGCCGCTTTGGCAAACAGGTAAGCAGAATCGCTCGCCTGATGCTGATACGGCCCTTCGTTGACTACGATTCCAAATTTCATTGCCTACGCCCTTTTTAGAAACGGATGTGGGTGGACGAGTTCAGGTTCGCACGCGAACCGCGCCAGTCATCGATCAGATACTTGGTGAACGGCAGACCGGTCTTTTCGAAGAAACGCGGCCAACCGATACGATCGATCCAATCCGCCAAACGCTCCCATGGGCGTGCATCTTCCTTGTACACCGACAGGATGTTCTTCACGGTCTCAGCCACTTCCGGCCAACGCGGTGGATTGTTTGGCAGTCCAGAAGCAACCATCTTCATGAAAGTAGGCTTGCCGCGCGCATTGGAGTTCTTACCGCCAACCCAGATCGCCAGCTTGGAATTCTCCGGATCATTGATCTGCATCGGTGGACAGGGTGGGTAGCAAGCACCGCAGCACATACATTTTGACTCGTCGATCTCAAGAGAAGGCTTGCCATTCACCATCGCAGGACGGATCGCCGCGACTGGGCAACGCGCTACCACGGTTGGTCGCTCGCACACATTGGCAACTAGGTCATGGTTAATGACCGGCGGCTTGGTGTGTTGCACGATGATGGCCAAGTCAGCCTGACCACCACAGTTGATCTCGCAGCAGGAAGTCGAGAGGTGAACGCGGTTAGGCATCTCTTCACGAATAAATTCTTCATGCAACTCATCCATCAGGGCTTTCACCACACCGGAAGCATCTGTACCCGGAATGTCGCAATGCAACCAACCTTCGGTATGCGCGATCATCGTGATGGAGTTACCCGTGCCGCCCACTGGAAATCCATGCTTGCCCAGTTCGGCGATGAGAGGATCGACTTTCTTCGCGTCGGACACCATGAATTCGATGTTGGAGCGGATAGTGAAGCGCACACGGCCCTCAGCGAATTTATCAGCGATGTCGCACAATTTACGGATCGTGAAGATATCCATCTGGCGCGCGGTACCCGCGCGCACGGACCATATCTCATCACCGGAATGTGCCACATGGTGCAACACACCCGGGCGAGGACGGTCGTGGTATTTCCAGTTACCGTAGTTCTTCACCATCAATGGATGAAGGTATTTCTTGTTATCAGGAACGCCAGTCTCTTTAGGCTTGCGTTTAGCGACGGGTGTGGCAGCAACAGCTTGGTTCATTCTCTATTCTCCTCAGGCAGCTTGCTTCTTAGCGTTGATCTTAGCAACTTCGGCTTCCCAACCGTCCGTACGCACGTATGGATTCATACGCGGCGAGTTGACCATGGCTGGATCAGCTTCGATCTCCATCGCCTCGAGGAAGTTGGACAGACCGATACGCTCGATCATCTCGCCGGTACGCTCGTGCTCCAATGCGTTCTCGGCAAAGAAGTCGATGGTGCGCTGTCCGAAGTCAACCAACTTCTCGACGTCTTCTTCGGTGTCCAATTTCATGAACGGAATAATCACAGTACCCAACAGACCGCCAATCTTCAGATGGCTCTTGCCGCCCACCAGAATCGACGCCCCCTTGTCCTTACCTGGAGACAAGGCTCCCGTCATTACGTTGATGCAATGCATACAA
>JBAYTV010000313.1:0-2734 GCA_041675405.1 Sideroxydans sp.
CGTGTTGAACTCGCCGTTCACCAGCGCCTGCCGGATGAAAACCTCGCGCGACTCCTCGGGGTTCATCGGCCCGTAATGCACGCGTTTCTTGGGGTTGATGAGCAGCCCGAACAGCGTACTGCGTTCCCACGCCGCCACCTGCGCCGCCTTCTTCTCCCAGTGCGCGTCGAAGTAGCTGCGCTTGATGAGATGCGCGCCCACCTCTTCCAACCACTCCGGCTCGACACGCGCCATGCAACGCGCGAACAGCTTGGTGGTCTCCACGATCTCCGCCGCGAAAACCCACTTCGCCCCCTTCTTCGCCAACACCGAATTCGATGCGATGAAAAACTTGATCTCGCGCGGGCCGAGATAGTGCGGCTCGCTGGTGGAGCGGCAACCGATGTTGCCCAATAATCCCGTGAGCAGGGCTTTGTGAATTTGTTCGTAGGTGGCGGGGAGCGCTGTGTTGATGGAGTGCACACCCTCACCCCCCGCCCTCTCCCGTTGGGCGAGGGAGCTAGAACGGCACGCTGAATCCAACCTCGCTTTCCCCGCCTTTAGCCCCTCGCCCACCGGGAGAGGGGTTGGGGTGAGGGTACGCTCTTTCAACGGAGCACCAAACATCCCCATCTCACTCACCTGCGCATGCAACTGCTGATGCAACTCATGCCATTCGCGCAAACGGATAGGCGACAAGAACTTCTCGCGGCATTCCTGCGCCCACAGCTTGTTGGTCTTCTTGTGTTTTATCGCCTCTTGGAACCACGCCCACAACTTGATGTAGGCGAGGAAGTCCGAACGCTCGTCGTTGAAGCGTTGATGCGCGGCATCCGCCGCTTCGCGCTTGTCGGCGGGGCGGTCGCGCGGGTCTTGCAACGCCAAGGCACTGGCGATGATAAGGATCTCGTTCAGACAGTGATATTGCCGCCCTGCCAGCAACAGGCGCGCCACCTTGGGGTCGAGCGGCAACTTGGCGAGCTCATGGCCGAGTGGTGTGAGTTGACGGGTGGCTGTTCTTGCCGGGAGTGTTCCCTCACCCCAACCCCTCTCCCGGGGGGAGAGGGGCTTATCATCGCGCTGCACCAAACTCCCTCTCCCCCCGGGAGAGGGCTGGGGTGAGGGAACACTTTCAGCTATCGCCCCCAATTCAACAAGCAACTGGTAACCATCCGCAATCGCGCGCGATCCCGGCGGCTCGATGAAAGGGAACGCCTCCACCTCGCCCAACCCCAGCGCACTCATGCGCAAGATGACCGTCGCCAACGACACGCGGAATATCTCGGCATCGGTGAATTCGGGCCGCAACAAGAAATCCGCCTCTTCGTAAAGACGGATGCAGATGCCGCTCATCACACGCCCGCAACGACCCGCGCGTTGGTTGGCCGCGGCGCGCGCGATATTCTCGATGCGCAACTGCTCCACCTTCTGCCGCACGCTGTAACGGTTGATGCGCGCCAACCCGCTATCGATGACGTAGCCGATGTTGGGCACGGTGAGCGATGTCTCCGCCACGTTGGTGGCCAGCACCACACGCCGCATCCCGGATGGCGCTTTGAACACACGGTCTTGCTCGGCGATGGAAAGGCGCGAGTACAACGGCAGGATCTCGATTCCCTTGTGCTGATGCTTACGCAACGCCTCGGCGGTATCGCGTATCTCGCGCTCACCCGGCAGGAACACCAGCACATCGCCGCGCAAGCCGCCGATGCTCAACTCATCCAATGCACTACAGATCGCCTGCGGCACATCCTGCGTGTCGCCCTCCTCATTCTGCTGCGGCGGACGGTAGCGCACCTCGACCGGGTAGGTGCGGCCGGAGACTTGAATGATGGGGGCTGGGTTTAGATTTTGAGAGTGAGCTTCGTTGATGGAGTGTTCCCTCACCCCAACCCGTGAAAACTCCCTCTCCCCCCGGGAGAGGGCATGGGGTGAGGGTGAGGGTGGGGAGAGGGAGCCTGAGTGGCGAAATTCTGGGGTAAGCCCCTCTCCCGTCGGGAGAGGGGTTGCACCCGCAAGGGGTAGGCCGTGGTTGTACGGGGCTGAAGCCCCAACAACACACGCTCGGGTGAGGGGACACTCTTCATTCAACCAATCAAATATCGTTTGAAGCATCCCCTCCGTGTTCGCTAACGCCTCGTTATTCCAGAAGCGCAACACAGTGATCCCCTGCTCTTTCAACCAAGCACTGCGTTTCTCATCATGCTTCAGTTGCGCATCCTCACCATGTAGCCCTCCATCCAGTTCAATTGCCAACTTCGCCTCATGACAATAGAAATCGAGGATGTATGAGCCCATTGGATGCTGACGACGGAATTTGGCATCGAGCACCTGACGATCTCGGAGCAAATTCCACAGTAGCTGCTCTGCATCAGTCGTGTTCTTGCGTAATTCACGGGCGTGGGTAAGCAGGATTTCAGGGAGTGGTGCATGCGGCTTGGAGGGTTCCCTCACCCCAGCCCTCTCCCGGGGGGAGAGGGAGTTAGTGCAGCGTGCTGAATTTAGCCCCTCTCCCACCGGGAGATAACCAGCGACTTGCACGGCTTTATCGTGCTTAGTCGAATGGCTAGTAGTTCCATCAGGGGTTGGGGTGAGGGAACCCTCCGTCAACGCAGCTACCCTCCCCGCAAAATGCTTCGCAAACCTTTCCGCATCGATGGTCGCCGAGGTGATGATGACCTTCAGATCGGGACGGCGCGGCAACAGTTGGCGTAGATACCCCAACAGAAAATCGATGTTGAGCGAACGCTCGTGC
>JBAYTV010000314.1:0-2695 GCA_041675405.1 Sideroxydans sp.
CGAGTCCGCCCTTAAGCTCACCGAGAAAGATCTGAAGGTGATGGATAGGTTGGTGCGCTCGCAAGAGAAACTCTTCTTGGAGCGCAAAGAACAACCCTTGCAGCGCAACGTCGCCTAAGCGTTTTCAAAGCGACGCGCGCGAGGTGTTTCCTAGGTGCTGTATCAGCAACATCCTAGTCGTCTTGAAGCAAGCATGTAGCTGTTTCAGTAGCATGCTTGCTTTCAAATTGAGATCTGCAGGCGGGCATTGCATGATCTCGGAGCATAGGGTGTACATCGCGTCTGCCCCCACGTTTCCAGAACTCCCCTTGATGATGTGCGCCAATTCTTTGAAGGTCGCGTATTCCTGATTTGCCAGCGATGTGCGCATCGTCTCCAATATCTTCTCTGTTTCCGAGATATAGCCGTGTATCACCACTTGCAAGAAGTTGTCTTGCCCTTCTCCCAATAAGGCGAGTTGATGCAAGGTGCTCTCGTTGAGAAGTGACGACTGGCCAGAGTCGTCATCTACGGCTGGAGAGAGTTCGGCAGCATCCACGGTATTCACCGTAGAAGTGAGCCTGGCGATAGTATCGAGCAGTGTGATGGCATCGACTGGCTTAGTGAGATACGAATCGATCTCGGCGGCTTCGCATTCGCGCATCGCTGCGATGGTCGCATCCGCAGTCAAGATGATCACAGGGGTCGGCACACCCTGCATAGAGGTGGCACGATGAATCTTGACCACATCCAAGCCGCCCATCTGTGGCATGTTCATGTCGAGGATCATCAGATCGAAACGTTTTTGTTCAAGCCTGTCGAGTGCTTGTTCTCCGTCCTCTACCAACTCAACTTTATGACCGCCATGCTCCAATATCCTGGCGATGATCTTGCGGTTCGTGCCATTGTCATCAGCCACCAAGATGCGTACCCCGCGCTTCTCTTTGTTGGTGCGTTCGTAATGGTCCTTGAAAGAAATGACGCCAGACGTGGGGCGGGGGGCCATCACGCCATGTAACGCATTGAACAACAGGGTCTTGTCGAGTGGGAAACGCAACAGGCAGGCATAACCGAGACCAAGGCGATCTTCATCCACTTCGGCTTGCATATCTGGGTTGAACAAGATCAGCGATATCGAATTACTCTGGTTCACTACCGACACCTTCGCGGCGAAGTCTTTCGCACTCATCCCAAAATTCTGCGGCGAGCACATCACCACCACGCCTTTCTGTTGGCTGAGTTGCATCTGATCCAGACGCGAGAAGAAGCGATCGATAGATTCCTCGTATTCGTACCTGACACGCCATCCCGCGAGATGGTTCGCCAACACGTTTCGTTCTGCTTGTGCGATACCGATGCTGATCACGCGCAACTGATCGAGTGAGGTGGGGGTGCTCATCTCATTCATGTGCACTTGTTTTCCGAAAGGCAGTTCGAACCAGAACACGCTACCTATCCCAACCTCGCTGTGTACACCGATCTTGCCACCCAGCAACTTGACCAGGTCGCGCGAGATAGTCGTTCCTAGGCCTGTACCGCCGTATTTACGGGCGATAGAAGAGTCGGCCTGAGTGAATCGCTCAAAGATGAGCTTTTGTGCGTCAGGCGAAATACCTATCCCTGAGTCGATGATCTCGAACTTGACGTGGGCGGTCGTCTCATCTTGGCGAGTGGTGCCAATGCGTAGCTCGATACTTCCTTTGTTGGTGAACTTGATCGCGTTCCCAGTCAGGTTGATGATGATCTGCAAGAGATGCAGTGCATCACCGTTCAGTGCGAACGGGGTGTCTGGAGTGAAACGTACGTGCAGTTGTAATCTCTTTTCAGCCGCTTGTGACTGAAACATCTCGACGATGTTGTTGACGAGTTCATGCAGGTCGAAATCGATCTTCTCGGATTCTAATTTTCCACTCTCGATCTTGGAAAAATCGAGCACGTTCTCGATGAGTTGCTGCAATATCCTGGATGAGTTCTTCAGGGTCCTCACCAGGTCATGCTGCTCCCGATTGAGGGGGGTGACGGTAAGCAGGTCGCTGACACCGATTAGCCCATTCAATGGCGTTCGCATCTCGTGGCTCATGTGAGCTAGGAATTGGGTCTTTGCTTGATTGGCTTCATTTGCTCTTTCGAGGGCTTGATTCAGTTGATTTCTTAGTTTGATCAGATACAGGGGGATGAGAATCAATGGAATCATCAATCCTATGGATAGCCTTATGTTTGATGACCAATAATCATTAAAGATGATTACAGTGGTGAATCCAATAATGCTTAAGATGTAAGAGCTGACTAGTGCGGGAACGCCATATCTGAGCCCATTGCCAACAATCACCCATAGGTAAACTCCAAAAAATAGAGCGCCATTTTCTTGAGTGAGCATCATTCCGTACGTGGTGGCGCCAATATCAGCGAACATCGTGAAGAATCTTCTTGGGACGGAGGGCTTGCCATTAATTAGGATGGCAAGCAGTACGAGTAATCCCGCAAATAGCCATTGCCCTGAGAATACAAGCACGGCCCAGTGGTTTGTTTTACCCGAAAAGTATTCGATTAATAAATAAATAAAAATCAGAGATGCGAAAAATACACGCAACATCGCCTGCTCGTGCTCACCGTTACGCTGCTTGAGTTGCAGGATGAAATGGCTGATCAGTCTGCTCATTGGATCACCCTGATGGCTGAGGTCACAGGAGCATCCTGAAGCTGTTGTTGTACCAAC
>JBAYTV010000315.1:0-2693 GCA_041675405.1 Sideroxydans sp.
AAGCCTGCGAGTCCAACCGAGTTGCCGGGCAAGCCGGGCCGCGCATTGGCGAGTATGGGTATCTATGTGTTCAACTCCAAGTTCTTATATGAGCAGTTGGTGCGCGATGCCGACACCAAGTCATCCACCCACGACTTTGGTCACGACATCATCCCTTATCTGATCGAGCGTTATCGTGTCTATGCTCATCGCTATGAACACAGTTGCGTGGGCGTGAAAGAAGGCGGCCAAGCCTATTGGCGTGATGTGGGAACCATTGATGCCTATTGGGAAGCCAATATGGAGATGGTCAACGTCGTACCAGACCTTGATCTGTACGACAAGAAATGGCCGATCTGGACTTACCAAGAGCAGCTACCCCCTGCAAAATTCGTTTTCAATGACGATGACCGGCGTGGTGAAGCTATCGACTCCATGGTGTCGGGAGGCTGTATCATCAGTGGAGCGCGCGTTCGGCGCACCCTTTTGTTCTCGGACGTTCGCGTCGGAGAGCGCAGTGAAGTCACGGATTCCGTTATCCTGTCCGGCTGTCGTATCGGCAGCAACGTGAAACTGCACCGTGTAGTGTTGGACAACAAGTGCGAGATACCTGATGGCATGCATATCGGTTTCAATCGTGAGGAAGATGCGAAACGATTCCACGTGTCCAAAGGAGGGATCACCCTCGTCACCCCGGACATGCTGGGACAGTCCATCCATCACGTTCGTTAATGCACGCTGAGTTATTCGTCATGCCCGCGCAGGCGGGCATGACGTTGTTCGATTTAGTTGGATTCCCGCCTGCGCGGGAATGAATAAACCGAATAAAGCAGCACCTCGAAGACTCATTTACGGAAATATCTATGCCGCATCGCACCAAAAAAATCTTTGAAAAGAAACTGCAACTCGTCCTGTGTTGGCACATGCACCAACCGGATTATCGCAACTACCTGACCGGCGAGTTCGTCCTGCCGTGGACCTATCTGCATGCCATGAAGGATTACACCGACATGGCCTATCACTTGGAAAAACATCCCCAAGCCAAAGCCGTAGTGAATTTCGTGCCTATTTTGGTTGAGCAACTTCTCGACTATGAGCAACAGTTCAAATCGGGCAAGGTGAAAGACGGTTTGCTTAAGATGTTGTGCATGGAGCGCTTGGATGATCTGAACGAGCAGGATCGTTTGCACATTCTAGATAGTTGCTTCAAGAGCAATCACACCAAGATGCTACAACCTTATCGCTCTTACCAGCATCTATTTGATCTGCAGAAGATGATGGAAGGTCGCGGACGCGAGTCGGTGACCTATCTTTCCGGCCAATATATGGCTGATCTTTTGGTTTGGTATCACTTGGTGTGGATGGGCGAGAGCGTGCGTCGTGAAAGTGAAGCTGTCGCTCGACTAATGACCAAAGGTGGCCAATTCACATTTGCCGAGCGCATGGAAATATTCGATCTGATCGGTGAGTTGATCGCAGGCATCATTCCCCGTTATAAAGCGCTCTCGGATCGCGGCCAGGTCGAAATATCCACCACACCTTACAACCATCCGATATTGCCGTTGCTGTTGGATTTCAATTCGGCGCGGGAGAGTGAACCGAATGCACCGCTGCCACAAGCCAGCTACTACCCTGGCGGACTGCGCCGTGCACAGTCGCATCTGGCGAAAGCAGTGGAAAGCCATCAGCAACACTTCGGCGTCAGGCCGAAAGGGATGTGGCCATCGGAGGGGAGTTTGTCGCGCCCGACACTGAAATTGTTGGGAGAACATGGGTGTAAATGGACGGCGACTGGACAGGCAGTATTGGCACACAGCCTACAGCGTGAGATGAACGGCAATGGCTTACCCGATAAGTCCACCTATCTGTACAAGCCTTACGTGATGGAGGATATGGCTAAGCCCGTGTATACCTTCTTCCGTGACGACCAGCTGTCCGACCGCATCGGTTTCGAATACGCAAAATGGAAAGGTGATGATGCCGCTGCGGACATGGTGCATCACTTGGAAGAGATATTGCGCAACTCACCGGGTGAGCATGACCCAGTCGTGTCCGTGATTTTGGATGGTGAAAATGCCTGGGAATATTTTCCGTACAACGGTTATTACTTTCTGTCTGAGCTCTACGGCAAGTTGGAGAAACACCCTTCCATACGAACTACCACCTTCAACGAATGTGTGCAGGGTATCGAATCCAAGAGGTCGACTGCTGAGATCGGTAAGCTAAAGCAACTGGTTTCGGGTAGTTGGGTCTATGGCACTTTCAGTACCTGGATCGGTTCGCCTGATAAGAACCGTGGTTGGGATCTATTGTGCGAAGCGAAACGTAGCTACGACATCGTGACCAACAGCGGACGCTTGAATGCAGAAGAGCTACGTCTGGCGACTGGGCAGCTTGCCGATTGCGAAGGTTCTGACTGGTTTTGGTGGTTCGGTGATTACAACTCGGCACAGAGCGTGTCATCTTTCGACCTCTTGTTCCGCCAGAATCTGGCGAACCTCTATCGCCTGCTCAAACTACCGGCACCTGTCGATCTGCAGCACGTCATCAGCGTTGGGGGCGGCGACCCGGCTGCAGGTGGCACGATGCGCCGCAACGATGGAGCTTGATCGGTGTCTGATATCTTCATCGGCATCGACGTAGGAGGGACCAACTTCCGTCTCGGTGTCGTTCAAGACTTGCGGGTGATCTGGGAGAAGCGTTTTCCTGCGGAT
>JBAYTV010000316.1:0-2689 GCA_041675405.1 Sideroxydans sp.
CGCGTTGTTGGTTATCACAAAGGCGCGTAATGCCGAAACAGCGCCCCCGTTCGCGGGGGCGTTTTTACGTCTAGATTTTGGAGGGATGAAATGATGTCAAAAGCACTCGTATCCATTGTGATGGGCAGCAGCAACGACTGGGAGATCATGCAGCAAGCGGGTCAACAGTTGAAAGATTTCGGCGTGGCTTTCGATGCGCGCGTCATCTCTGCGCATCGCTCACCGGACCTGTTGTTCGACTACATCAAAGACATGCACAGCCAAGGCGTGCAATGTTTCATCGCCGGTGCCGGCGGTGCAGCACACTTGGCCGGTGTCATCGCTGGTAAGACGACATTGCCAGTGTTGGGCGTGCCTATCCCCTCCAAATACCTGAAGGGCATGGACTCCCTGCTCTCTATCGTGCAGATGCCCAAAGGCATCCCAGTCGCCACCTTTGCCATCGGCGAAGCAGGCGCGGCGAATGCAGGATTGTTCGCCGTCTCCATGTTGGCGTTGAACGATAAACAGCTCGCACAAAAACTTTCCGATTACCGCAAGAAGCAAGCGGAACAGATCGCCGCAACCACTTTGCCCGCTTTGTAATCGAGGTCACCCATGTCCGCACTCCACGAATCGAATCTGACCAGCCTGAAGTTCTTGCATCGCGGCAAAGTGCGCGATCTGTACGAAGTGGATGCCGACCATCTGCTCATCGTACAGACCGACCGTCTGTCCGCGTTCGATGTCATCCTGCCGAATCCGATTCCCGGCAAAGGTGAAGTACTCACGGCAGTATCGAATTTCTGGTTCAAGAAACTGGGGGGGGTGATACCCAATCATCTATCGGGTATCGACCCGGAATCCGTGGTGAAGACCGATGCAGACCGTGCTCAAGTGCGCGGCCGCTCTTTCGTTACCAAGAAATTGAAGCCATTGCCTATCGAAGCCATCGTACGCGGCTATCTGGTGGGTTCGGGTTGGAAGGATTACAAGAAGACAGGCGCGGTATGCGGCATCCAATTGCCGGCAGGTCTGCAAGAAGCGCAGAAGTTGCCGCAACCTCTGTTCACGCCTTCCACAAAAGCAGCAGTTGGCGATCACGACGAGAACATCTCGTTCGATGAAGCCAAGAAACTGTTGGGTGCAGAGATGGCCGAGAAAGTGAAGAACGCCACCTTGGCACTCTACACACAGGCAGCAGACTATGCGCTGACGCGTGGCATCATCATCGCCGATACCAAGTTCGAATTTGGCACCGATGCGGCGGGTATGCTGTACCTCATCGACGAAGCACTTACGCCGGATTCCTCCCGTTTTTGGCCTGCAGATCAATACAAAGTCGGTAGTAACCCGCCCAGCTTCGACAAACAATTCGTGCGCGACTGGCTGGAAGCCTCAGGCTGGAACAAACAAGCGCCTGCGCCGCGCGTCCCTGCGGATGTGTTGCAAAAGACTGCTGACAAATATCGTGAAGCACAGCGACTGCTGACTGGCGCATGATCGACATCACGCAACTCATCCAGGGCTTCCAGCGTTTTCGTGAGCAGCATTTCGAGAAGCACGACACCCTTTACCAGCAATTGGTGACGGAAGGGCAGACGCCACAAGTGCTGGTTGTCGCCTGTTGTGATTCGCGGGTCGATCCA
This sequence comes from Sideroxydans sp., assembly GCA_041675405.1. Lineage (GTDB taxonomy): Bacteria > Pseudomonadota > Gammaproteobacteria > Burkholderiales > Gallionellaceae > Sideroxyarcus. The sequence goes on from JBAYTV010000316.1 coordinate 1,629, forward strand.
GCTTTAGTCTTTGATTGCGACCCCGGCGACCTTTTCGTCATTCGCAACGTAGCCAATCTGGTGCCTCCCTTGGAAGGGCATAGTGGCCATCACGGTACGACCGCTGCCATCGAGTACGGTGTGAGTACCCTTGGCGTCAAACATATCGTTATCTTGGGCCACGCGCATTGTGGCGGCATCGACGCACTTGTTAAAACGGGCGGGGTAGGTACGCCTGGTTCATACATAGACGATTGGATGAGTCTGGTTGAGAGCGCACGCGCTGAAGTAATAAGTGAGATGCCGCATGCGCCGATAGAAGAGCAAGAACGCGCTTGTGAGCAACGTTCCATATTGGTCTCGCTGAAAAATCTGAAGACGTTCCCGTGGATACGGGAGCGGATCGAGGATGGCAGCTTGATGTTACACGGCTGGTACTTCGATATCGAACACGGGCAGTTGCTGAATTACGATGAAACTACCCGTAGTTTTGAATCCGTCTGATTACTTCTTGGGGGCGACGATGCCCTTTAGCTCACGGTAGCGCACTTTGTCTGCCTCATAACGCGCTTTCACCGCCTCATTCTCTTTCAGGCTGTTTTCCAGATCAACTTGCAGTTTAGCGATGCGAGCTTTGGCTTCGTCAAGGTCTTCCACAAGAGATTTGGGTATCTTGCGTCCCTGCTTGGTCAGCCCCTCGGCTTCTTTTTGCAAAGCGACCTCATTTTCTTGTGCTGACTTGAGCAAGGTCGTATAGCTACCCGTACGTGCCTCTACCTGCTGCAAGTTGCGCTCGCGAGCCAGGTCGATCTCTTTCTCCGAGCTGTAGGTATTGATCAACGCATTGTCGTGGCGCTCAGCTTCTATGCGCGCTTTTTCGGCTACGGGATCCTTCTGTGCAGCTTTTTGAGCTGATGAATTTTTGTCCTCACGCTTCTCGATGCGGCCTTTTTCCAGTTTTACCGCGTCTTTATTGGCGTACTCCGGCGGAATAGTTTCGCCATAGTGGGTCGTGCCATTGTTGTCCACCCACTTGAACAGCTTGGCTTCGGCATTCAAAGAAACAGCCGCACACAAAGCCG
>JBAYTV010000317.1:0-2681 GCA_041675405.1 Sideroxydans sp.
CGGACGCCGCTTGGATCGCGGCATTCAGCGCCAGCACGTTGGTCTGTTCGGTGATGTCCGAGATCAGGTCAACGATCTCGCCGATCTCCTGGGAGCTTTCACCCAGACGTTTGATGCGCTTGGAAGTCTCTTGGATCTGTTCGCGGATGCCATCCATGCCGGCAACTGAGTTCTGCACCGCGCGCGCGCCCTGCTCGGTCACTTCCAGTGTGCGCCGTGCCACTTCAGAAGATTGGGCCGCACTGCTGTCGACCTCTTGGATCGACTTGGTCATTAACTCGACCGCACCGCCCGCGTCGCGAATCTCGGCGGCTTGTTTCTGTGTTGCGGCCAGCAATCCCTTGGTAACCGTACCCGCATCGCTGGTCGCCTGAGTCACTTGCTGTGATGCCGCGATAACGCGAGAAACTAGCTTGCGCAGTTCGTCTGTGGTGTAGTTGATGGAATCAGCGATGGCGCCGGTGATGTCCTCGGTCACGGTCGCTTTGGTGGTCAAGTCGCCGTCCGCCAGATCAGACAATTCGTTCATCAGGCGCAGAATCGCCTGTTGGTTCTGGCGGTTGACACGTGCTGCTTCACGTTCGCGGCGTTGTGCCTCGTCTAGGTAGATCTTGGACAACAGCAACAACAGCAACAGCAACATGCCGCCAGAGAATCCAACCACAAAGCTGGAGGCTCGACCCGAGCTGGCATCTTCGTAGCTATTCACCAGTTTTTGCGTCACCGCCAGCATCTGCTCATCTTCTGCCAGCAATTGTTGAGCAGCTTTACGAGAAGCGAGCACGTTATCCTTGTTGGCGGCGATGAAGCCCACCACGTTCTGGTAGCCATCGAACTCTTCTTTCAACGCTACGACATTGGGGTCGGCTTGAGGGAGTTCATTCAATAACGCATGGGCAGTGCGCATCTTTTCCGGCAATTCAGCCAAGCTTTCTGTGGAGGTCGATGTCTGTACGGTTTGCACCGTACCAACGGTTTGCTCAAGTAATAGCTGGAATTGATTGGCCTTAGGACGTAGCGCAGGTGACGACTCGCTGACGACTTTTTCTGCCATTTTCAGCATATCGCGCTGCAAAGAGACGCCGCGCTCCAAAGTGACCAATACTGGGCGCCCTTGTTCCAGCTCATCCAGTAGCTTGTTGATGCGTATCCATTGCAGGGACAGTTGATCCAGCGGGTCGCGTGGCGCACCCTCGGTTGGAGGTGTGGTGCCATCGCCTTTATCCAATATCTGCAATGTCGCCGAGAACTGTGAACGTGCATCGGTGAGTGCATCGAATGCAGCGCTGTCGCCGGAGATGCTGGCTACCTCGGCGTTCTTTGCTAAACGCTGGGACAGCAGTTGCAATTTGGAGGCCTGTGCCACATAGCGTGAGCCAGAGCCAGAGGCGCGTGTATCCAAATAGGTGAATACAGCAGCGATAAGTAAGAATACCAACAGCAATCCCCCTAGGATGCGCAGCTGACGATCAAAAGACTGGTTGCTGAACCAAGGAATGTTGATGCTGCGAATCTCTTCCGAATTCGCTGAAGATGGTTTTTTTGAGGTCAATTTGAACGCCATAATTTTCTCCCTGTGCAGTAGTGCCGTTAAGCGCCGATCTGCAAGAACTCCGGTTGTGACAACATTTGTGTGATGTCTAGCTTGCGCCAGATTTGTCCATTCGCATCCTGTAGGCGCAGCTCGCCATTGATTTCCTGCTGTTGCCAGTCTTGGGTGTTACGTAGGCCAAGCACCCTTGAGACCAAAAGGCCTGTGTTGAAGGCGAAACGTTGACCCAATAATAGGACACGGTTGTGTGCTTCGCGTTGAGTCGCCTCGTCATCCATGTACGCACCGAGGTCGACGATGCTATACAGACTGCCGCGCACGTTGGCGACTCCGCAATACCAAGGCTTGGTCAAAGGGACAAGGGTCAATTGAGGCACTGGCAACACTTCGCTGATATCGGGCATATCCACCAGCCAAAAAGTCTCGCCGACGCGAACACCCAGCGTGGAAACTTGTGCATCGCCCGCAGCTTGCGCCTGCAGGCGATCCAGTACTTGTTGCTGGAATTCGCGTAGATTGAAACGTTTCGACATGGTGGCGACGAATCAGCCGAGGGCGTTGATCTTGCCTAACAGCTCTTCGGCGTTGATTGGTTTTGTGACGTAATCCTTCGCGCCTTGGCGCATACCCCAGATCTTGTCGGTCTCTTGACCTTTGGTAGTGCAGATGATGACGGGAATGTGTTTCGTGGCCTCGTCCTGAGTGATGGCGCGTGTCGCTTGGAAACCGTTCAAGCCCGGCATCACCACATCCATCAAGATCAAATCCGGCATCTCGCCCTTGGCGCTAGCGACGCCCTTTTCGCCGCTTTCCGCATAAATGACTTGAAACCCCTTTTTACCCAAGACCTCTCCCAATACGTGACGCTCTGTTGCAGAGTCGTCCACGACCAACACTTTCTTAATTGCCATATTCCGCTTCCTCGTAACGTTTTGTATGTGCGATGACCGCTTCGATCAGACTCTTCTTGCTGAAGGGTTTGGTCAGATATTGGTCGGAGCCGACCAGCTTGCCACGTGCGCGATCGAACAGGGTGTCCTTGCTGGTGAGCATGACGACAGGGGTGTTTTTGAAATCACGGTGGTTCTTGATGAGCGCGCAGGTCTGATAACCATCCAATCGCGGCATC
>JBAYTV010000318.1:0-2674 GCA_041675405.1 Sideroxydans sp.
ATGGGCGAAACCGGGCGGTACCCACAGCATGCGTTTGTTGTCCGCACTAAGGACAGTAGCCTCTGACTTGCCAAAGGTGGGCGAACTTTTGCGGATATCCACCACCACGTCCAACACCTCACCCAACGTGGCGCGCACCAATTTACCCTGGGGTTGCTGTATCTGGTAGTGCAGGCCGCGCAGCACGTGGCGTGCAGACTTTGAGTGGTTGTCCTGCACGAAGGGCAAGGTGACCCCCGTCACTTCGGCGAAGCGCTTGGCATTGAAACTCTCGTAGAAGAAGCCACGCGCATCACCGAACACCTTGGGTTCGAGGATGAGCACATCAGGGATGGCGGTCGGGATGGCTTGCATCAGAACTTCTCTTGCAGCACGGCGAGCAGATATTGTCCGTAGCCGTTCTTGGCCAGCGGCTTGGCCAGTGCTTCGAGTTGTGTGGCGCTGATGTAGCTGCGGCGGTAAGCGATCTCCTCCGGACAGGCGATCTTCAAGCCTTGGCGTTTCTCCAAGGTCTGGATGAAGAGCGAAGCCTCCAGCAGGGAATCATGGGTGCCGGTATCCAACCAGGCACTGCCGCGCCCCATCACCTGCACGTCCAGTTTGTTGCGCTCCAGATAGATCTGGTTGACGGTGGTGATCTCCAGTTCGCCACGATGTGATGGTTTGATGGTCTTGGCGATCTCGACCACCGAGTTGTCGTAGAAATAAAGGCCAGTAACGGCGTAGTTCGACTTCGGTTGTGTTGGTTTCTCTTCGATGCTGAGTGCGCGGCCTTGGCTATCGAAGTCCACTACACCATAGCGTTCTGGATCGGTGACGCGATAGGCGAACACGGTGCCACCGTCGTTCTTGTTGGCCGCCGTGCTGAGTTTGGATTCCAAGTCCGCCCCGTAGAAGATGTTGTCACCCAACACCAAGGCGCAGCTGGACGTGCCGATGAACTTCTCGCCGATGATGAAGGCTTGTGCCAAGCCATCGGGGGAGGGTTGCACGGCATAAGTGAGGTTGATGCCCCATTGTTTGCCATCGCCCAGCAGTTGCTCGAAGCGCGGCGTGTCCTGTGGGGTGGAGATGATGAGGATGTCGCGTATCCCGGCCAGCATGAGCGTGGTCAGCGGATAGTAGATCATGGGTTTGTCGTAGATGGGCAGCAGTTGCTTGGAGACAGGCAAGGTCACCGGATACAGACGGGTGCCGGATCCGCCGGCGAGGATGATGCCTTTCATGCTGCCACCTCTTTATCTAATACGTGGATTCTGTATGCGGCGTGTCGTTGGCTGGCAGCACTCGCGGACGCGCACATCCCCGCCATGCGGGGCCCCTGCTTGCTGCTCATGTTGCCTTCCTTTCCGCGTAGTTCTTCTGCATCCATTTCTGATACTCACCGCTGGTCACGCCTTCCACCCAATCGGTGTTCTCAAGATACCAAGCCACGGTCTTGCGCAGGCCGGTCTCGAAGGTCTCTTGCGGTCTCCAACCTAGGTCGTCTGCGATCTTGGTGGCGTCGATGGCGTAGCGTTTGTCATGGCCGGGGCGGTCTGTCACGTAGGTGATGAGCTTGTTGTGCGGCGCACCTGGCGGATGCAGTTCATCCAAGATGGTGCAGATAGCTTGCACCACTTCGAGGTTGGTCTTCTCGTTCCAACCGCCGATGTTGTAGGTCTCGCCTAGCTTACCTGTCTCCAACACAGTACGCAGGGCACGTGCATGGTCATCCACATACAGCCAATCACGGATGTTGTCGCCCTTGCCGTAGATGGGCAGCGGTTTACCGTTCACCGCGTTCAAGATCACCAGCGGGATGAGTTTCTCGGGGAAGTGATACGGGCCGTAGTTGTTAGAGCAATTGGTCGTCACTACGGGCAAGCCGTAGGTGTGATGCCAAGCGCGCACTAAGTGGTCGCTGGATGCTTTGCTTGCTGAGTACGGTGAGTTGGGTTCGTAGGCTGTGTCTTCTGTGAAGAAACCTGCGTCACCCAAGCTGCCATACACTTCGTCGGTAGAGATGTGATGGAAGCGGAAGTTGGCTTTGCGTTCTCCTTCCAAGCTATTCCAGTGTGCGCGTGCCGCCTCTAACAAGGTGTAGGTGCCGACGATATTGGTCTGGATGAAGTCCGCAGGACCGGTGATAGAACGATCCACATGGGACTCGGCAGCTAAGTGCATGATGGCATCTGGCCGATGTTCTTGGAACACACGGCTTACTTCTACTGCATCACAGATGTCGATTTGTTCGAACTTGTAGCGCGGATTATCCGAAACAGAAACCAAAGACTGAAGATTGCCTGCATAGGTGAGTTTGTCGACGTTGACTACTTTGTAGTTTGTCTCATTGATCATTTGGCGCACGACAGCAGAGCCGATGAATCCGGCACCACCTGTGATAAGGATGGTTTTCATGGAGGTCATTCCAGCATAAGGCAATGTTTTGGATTATGCCTTTTGTAATAGTGCGCCGTCTATCAGCCTTGATGAATGTATTGTTGCACCTTGGTTATCGCTGACGAAGTGTAAGCCAGCCTGTGCCATTCCCTTTGACCGATGGGGGTCTTTCAAGATCGCGTCCAATTGCGATATGAGGTCGCTGGCGTCTTTTACGCGCACGGTCGAGCCACAGGCGATAGCTAGTTCGGCTGCCTGTGCAAAGTTGTAGGTATGCGGGCCGATGAGCACA
>JBAYTV010000319.1:0-2673 GCA_041675405.1 Sideroxydans sp.
AAATAGCCACACCATACGCGGGAGGCAACTGAAGTCACTGCGAACAGCGTCATCGCTGCTACTAGCAAGATCAATGACAGCATCCAGATGTCTTGCGGCAAAACTGTCAGATTGAAAAATCGAAATTGGTTGTGGTCAATGTCGAACAGGATAGCCTGCCTGTCGTTCCAGCGCAGATAGGGAACGAAGAAAAAGGGTAGCCACAAAGCCAATTGCGCGCGGTCTTTGAAGGTGCGGAAGAATCCAGGCATACGCTTGGCATGGATCTTCTTATCTCCCAGATTGACCGTCCACGTCCACGTTTCGAACTCGTTATAGATGCTGGTGACTTCACCGGGTTCTTTTTTCTCAACTTCTTGGTTCACGCTAACGCTCCTAAATGGAAGGGACTATCCAGTCTCGCGCTGGACTCCAAAATAACATCGGAACGATTCTACTGCCTGAGCAAAACCGCTTCAGTGATAATTTGCACAGAATGAAAAAGGAGGAGAGCGAACTCTCCTCCTTTTTCAAATACTAATCCTTACTTTTGCGCTTTTTCGGCTTCAGCTTGCTTGGCATTGCGAATTGCCTTGTAAATCAACCACACTGGAACCAAGAATGATATAGCAACGCTAATAATCACCCCCCACAATACCGCATCATTATTGATGTGATTCATCTTTACACTCCTTGTTCAGATTCTGAAGGACTGCACGGGCGAACCCGTGCAGACTTGTATATCTTACTTAGCTGCAGGAGCGTCAGCCTGACCGCCACCGAACTTGTAAACATAGACAGCCAACTTCTTAATCTCAGCATCAGACAACTTCGCACCTTGGAACGCTGGCATCACAGCCACACGTGTTTCGGGCGTGCCTGCATTGACACCGTTTTTGATGGTGTACTTGATGCCTTCAACAGAACTATCAAAACGCCATACGCTATCAGCCAAGTTGGCAGAACCCATCGCTTGCATGCCTTTTCCATCTTCACCATGACATGCGGTACAACCCTTTTCCGCGAACAACGGAGTAGAAGTTGGTTTGCCCGCCGCAACAGCGTTAGCCAATTTATCGACCTCAGCTTCGGACAACATATCCTTGTGCGCCATCATCATACCTTGGCGACCACCAACGATTGTCGTATGGATGTCGTCGATCTTGCCACCAAATAACCAGTCATCGTCATTCAAGACCGGCGCGAACAGGCCTTGTTTGTCATGTGTGCCCACACCATTCGTACCGTGGCAGGCTGCGCAGTTGTCACCGAACAGAACTTTACCGGAGCGAGTAACGTACTCTGTCAATTCGCTGTCAGCCAAGATCGCCGCCGGCGTCATATCCTTGAGCTTGGCTTCGTACTTGCCGCGTACTTCGTCCACAATGCTCTTGTCGGCTTCCATCTCTTTGATCGCAGTCCAGCCACCGATCCCCGGGGTGAAATAACCCGTGTTTGATATGGGAAACGCAGGGTAGTAAATCCAATACACCACGCACCAGATCGCACTGGCTGCCAGACCCAGCATCCACCACTTAGGCGGTTGATTGATGTAATCGCCCAAGTCGTCATCCCAAACGTGGCCAGTGGTTGGCACGTCACCTGCATTATGTTTTTCACTCATCTTTTTTCTCCCAATTTGATAGGGTCTTCGTCATCCAGCGCCATAGAGGCTTGGGATTCGAATCGTTCCTTGTTGGACGGCCGGAACACCATGACATAGGTGGCCACCATTCCCAACGCTGCGACTAGCAGGAAAAACATACCCAGCCAGTCGTTTGTCGTCATGGCTTGCGCATCCATGCCAAAGTATTCCAGCAGTTTAATCACGGTAGTTCACACCTTCCTCGAACTTGACGTGATTGCCCAGGCCTTGCAGATAATTAATCAGCGCGTCCATGTCAGTCTTGCCTTCCAGCTCCGCAGCTGCACCGGCGATGTACTCGTCGGTATAGATAGTCTTGGGCACTGGGTTAAACGGCATGATGGTCATGACCTTAAGTGTCTGCACCGTTTCTGCCACATCCACCGGCTTGCTTTCCAGCCAGAAGTAGTTTGGCATGACGGACTCGGGCACCACATCACGCGGATATTTCAGATGGCGGCGATGCCAATCATCCGAGTATTTACCGCCAACGCGAGCCAAGTCAGGACCGGTACGTTTAGAACCCCACTGATACGTGTGGTCGTACATCGACTCTTCAGCGATGGAGTAGTGACCATAACGATCCTTCTCGTCGCGGAATGGACGAATCATCTGCGAGTGGCACAGGAAGCAGCCTTCGCGGATGTAAACATTACGACCTGCCGTTTCCAACGCCTTGTAAGGACGCACGCCATCACCAGGCACCCAGTCGTTCAGCGTTTTGTGCGCTGAAGTCTCTGGATTCCATATGATCTTGTCCATCGGGATCACATTGCCATTGATGTCTTTGTGCTGCGTGTTGTTGCACGTAGGATCGTTCTGGCACATCGCCGTATTTGGCAGATAGAACAGAGGGATGATTTCTACGATACCGCCGATCGCCACTGCGATCGCGGTCAGAACAAACATCAGGAGCGTGCTGCGCTCTACTTTGTCCTGAAGTTTGGTCGAATAAATTGTGTCGTGATCTGACATGTTATTCACTCCTTAAGCGTTGGCAGGAACAGCGTTTGCACTGCGCGCGGCACTTGCGGTGCGCACAGTCATCA
>JBAYTV010000320.1:0-2666 GCA_041675405.1 Sideroxydans sp.
GGATCTTGTCGATCTGATCGTTTTTGATGAGGTCGGCGATCAGCGCGGAATTGAGCAACACCTCCACGGCTGGAACGAGCAATCCCTGTGCATTGCGAAGCAGTCGTTGCGAGATGACGGCACGCAAGCAGAGTGATAGGTCGGACAAGATGCTGTTGCGCGCATCGTAGGGGAAGAAGTTCACGATGCGGTTCAGCGCGTGATAGCTGTTGTTCGCATGCAGTGTGGAGAGGCAGAGGTGGCCTGTCTGCGCGAAGATCAGCGCATGCTTCAGTGTGTCGCGGTCGCGTATCTCACCGATCATCAGCACGTCGGGTGCCTCGCGCATGGCACTCACCAGCGCTGCGCCGTAATCCGCCGTATCAGTCCCGATCTCGCGTTGGTTAACGATGGACTTGTCGTGTTGGAACATGTACTCGAGCGGATCCTCGATGGTGAGGATATGGCCGGTCTGTGTCTCATTGCGATGCTGGATCATCGCCGCCAAGGTGGTCGATTTGCCCGAACCTGTCGCCCCCACCATCAGTACGAGTCCGCGCTTCTCCATGATGAGTTCTTTCAACACCAAGGGGAGATGCAATTCTTCGACGTTCAGCACGTGTCCACGCACATAACGGATGACGATGGCGAGGCTGCCGCGTTGGCGGAACACGTTGACGCGGAAGTTGCCGATCTCTGGGACGCGGAAAGAGAAGTTCATCTCCATATGCATCTCGAAATCGGCGATCTGATCCGGCGTCATCATCTCGTAGGCGATCTGCTTGATGTTCTCCGCTGTCAGCGACTGAGCGTTCACCGGCATCATCACACCGTTGATCTTGATCTGAATAGGCGCGTGGACGGAGAAGAACAAGTCTGAAGCTTGTTTGTCGGCGGCGAGTTGCAGTAATGGCGTAACGATCATCATGTACTCCTTAAAATCAAAATGGCGTCGCCATACGGCGTTGCGCTCCAAAAATCTTGCTTACATATCGTCCATATGCCGCGCTGCGATTTGTGTCGCGCGCCTTGTCTGGCTTAGCCATTTTGATTTTCAGAAGCACATGAACTCTCTTTAGATTCCGCGCAACAACTCGTTGATGCCTGTCTTGCCCAGTGTCTTGGCATCCACCTTCTTCACGATGACCGCACAGTACAGGCTGTGGCTGCCATCTTTGGAAGGCATGCTGCCGCTGACGACAACGGAGCCAGCAGGTACGCGACCATAGATGATCTCGCCTGTATCACGGTCGAGGATCTTGGTGGATTGGCCGATGAACACGCCCATCGAGATGACCGAGCCTTCTTCCACGATCACGCCTTCCACCACCTCTGAACGAGCGCCGATGAAGCAGTTGTCCTCGATGATGGTCGGATTCGCTTGTACTGGCTCTAAGACACCGCCGATACCCACGCCGCCGCTCAAGTGAACGTTCTTGCCGATCTGCGCACAGGAACCGACAGTCGCCCAAGTGTCCACCATGGTGCCCTCATCCACATAGGAACCGATGTTGCAATAGGAAGGCATCAACACCACGTTCTTGGCGATGTACACACCGCGCCGTGCTGCTGCGGGAGGCACCACGCGGAATCCGCCTTCGCGGAAGTCTTTGGAATTGTAGTCGGCGAACTTGGAAGGCACTTTGTCGAAATAGTTGGTGAAGCCGCCTTTGATGAAATTGTTGTCCTCGATACGGAACGACAACAACACCGCTTTTTTGATCCATTGATGGGTGACCCAAACGCCATTGATCTTCTCAGCCACACGCAGCTTGCCTTGGTCCAGATATTCAATGACGGTGTTGATGGTCTCTTTGAGTTGCGCATCCACATTGCGTGGTGTGATCTCTGCGCGGCGTTCAAAGGCTTCTTCGATGATGGCTTGCAATTGAGGCATGGTGAGTCCCTAGTTGAGTTTTTGAGTGAATTCGGTGATGCGTCTTGCGGCTTCCAGTGTCTCGTCCAGATTGGCGACTAGCGCCAAGCGGATGAAGTTGGTGCCGGGATTGACCCCGTGCGCTTCACGCGCCAAGAAGCTACCCGGCAACACGGACACATTATAGTCGCGGTATAGCTGTTGCGCGAAGGTGGTATCTGTGATGGGGGTGCGTATCCACAGGTAGAAGCTGGCATCGGGCTTGGTCACGGGCAATATGGGCGAGAGCAATTTGATGACTTGGTCGAACTTCTCCGCGTACAAGCGACGGTTGTCGGCGACATGGGCTTCGTCGTTCCACGCGGCGATGGTCGCAGCTTGGATGGCAGGGTTCATGGCGCAACCGTGATAGGTACGATACAGCGCGAACCGTTCCAACACCTTGGCATCGCCGGCGACGAAGCCGGAGCGCATGCCGGGCACGTTGGAACGTTTGGACAAGCTAGAGAATACGACCAGATTCTTGTAGTCGCTACGCCCCAAATGCTGTGCGGCTTCCAACGCGCCCAGCGGTTTCTTGTCGTCAAAATAGATCTCGGAATAGCACTCGTCCGCAGCGATGACGAAGCCGTGGCGATCCGACATCTCGAACAGCGTCTTCCACTCTGCCAGTGGCATCACGCGGCCGTTCGGGTTGCCCGGTGAGCAGACATAGATGAGCTGTGTACGTTGCCACACCGTTTCAGGTAATTGCGCGAAGTCCATCGCAAAATCATCTTCAGGCAGCGTGTTGAAGAAATGCGGTGTCGCC
>JBAYTV010000321.1:0-2648 GCA_041675405.1 Sideroxydans sp.
GTAGTTATGCAGAGGTTTTTCATAACACCTCAGCGGCATGATCCGCGAGGCGAGAACGCTCACCGCGTTGCAAGGTGACGTGGCCGCTGTGTGCCCAGCCTTTGAACCGATCCACCACATAGGTCAGCCCAGAGCTACCTTCAGTGAGGTAAGGTGTGTCGATCTGTGCGATGTTGCCCATGCAAACGACTTTGGTGCCGGGACCGGCGCGGGTGATGAGTGTCTTCATCTGCTTCGGCGTCAAGTTCTGCGCCTCGTCGATGATGAGGTACTTGTTGAGGAAAGTGCGACCGCGCATGAAGTTGAGCGACTTGATCTTGATGCGTGAACGTATCAAATCACGCGTGGCGGCACGTCCCCATTCGCCGCCCTCTTCATTGGTTTGATTCAGCACGTCGAGGTTGTCATCCAATGCGCCCATCCATGGGGACATCTTCTCTTCTTCTGTGCCTGGCAAGAAGCCGATATCCTCACCGACCGGAACGGTGACACGCGTCATGATGATCTCGGAATACAGTTTGTGTTCCAAGGTCTGCATCAAACCCGCGGCCAATGTGAGCAAAGTCTTACCTGTGCCGGCTTGCCCCAATAAGGTGACGAAGTCGATCTCGGGATTCATCAGCAGATTGAGTACGAAGTTCTGCTCACGGTTGCGTGCGGTGATGCCCCAGATGGCGTTCTTGGTGTGGGTGTAATCGGTGAGCGTGCGTAATGTGGCCGCAGAGTCGTCCTGAGTGGCGACCACGGCATAGAAGGGTTTCTCCACGCCTTCGTCCTGATAGACGAACTCGTTCACCAACAGATCACGGCAGGTCGGCCCTTTGATGTTGTAGAAGGTATGGCCTTCGACCACGCCAGACACCATGTCCTTGCCGTTCTTCTCCCAAAAGTCAGGATGCAACTCCAACATGCCGGAGTACAGCAGGTCGGTATCTTCCAGCACCTTGTCGTTAAAGTAGTCCTGTGCCGACAAGCCCAAAGCACGCGCCTTGATGCGCATGTTGATGTCTTTGCTGACCAGTGCGACTTCGCGTTTGGAATGCAAAGCGTGCAGATGACTGACTACACCCAAGATAGCGTTGTCGGCTTTGCCATTAGCTAAAGTGTCAGGTACCGGCGTGCGGATGAACTCCGTCTGCAGATACAAACGGCCTGTTGCATTCTTGTTGCCCAAGGCATCCAGTGGAACGCCTTCATCGATGTTGTCTTGGCTATCGTTGACTAAGTTGTCGAGGAAACGGCTGGCCTGACGCGCGTTACGCGCGACTTCGGTCATGCCTTTCTTGTTGTTGTCCAACTCCTCCAAAACGAACATGGGCAGATAGACATCATGTTCCTCGAAGCGGAACATGCTGGTCGGATCGTGCATCAGCACATTGGTATCCAACACGAAGAGTTTGGTGTCTTTGTTCGGAGTTACTTTGCGTGCGTTCATGGTTTCCCTTATTTATAGAGTTTGAACAAAGGCGAGAACTTCTTGCGCGTGACCATCCGCCTTGAGGCCACGCCATTCTTTGCTGATGACACCTTTCTTGTCGAGCACGAAGGTGCTGCGCTCGATACCACGCACTTGCTTGCCGTACATCATCTTTTGCTTCATCACGCCGAACAGCTTGCACACCGTCTCATCCGTATCAGACAGCAATGCGAAGGGTAGAGTGAACTTGGATTTGAAACCTTCATGCGATTTGATGCTGTCGCGCGACAGACCGACGAGCTCACAACCCGCTTTATGGAATTCGGGATACAGATCGCGGAACTGTTGGACTTCGGTGGTGCATCCCGGTGTGTTGTCCTTGGGGTAGAAGAAGATCACCAAGGCTTTGCTGCGGATGGGGTGAAGCGTGAAATCGACTCCGCCTGTGGCGGGGAGGGTGAAATCGGCGACTGCTTTGTTTGGCATTAAGGACTCCGGTGATGTGTATGCATTGTTGTCAAATTCGTCTGAATAGGCAAGCGCAGACAAGTATCTTTTTCTGTGCTACGTTGCCCACCCCTGATTGTTTGAGAATTTTTGATGCCGGATGTCGATTTCATGCGTGAGGCGCTCAAGCTTGCCGAGCAAGCGGCACTGGCAGGTGAGGTGCCCGTGGGCGCTGTGGTGGTGAAGGATGGCGAGATCATCGGGCGCGGATTCAATGCGCCTATATCGCGCCATGACCCCTCCGCCCATGCCGAGATCGCCGCACTGCGCGATGCGGCACAGTGCATCGGCAACTACCGTCTGGTCGGCTGTGAACTTTTTGTTACCTTGGAGCCTTGTGTGATGTGCGTTGGAGCCATGTTCCATGCACGTATCGCTCGGGTCGTGTTCGGTGCCAAGGACTACAAGACGGGTGCGGCAGGCAGTGTGCTCGACTTGTTCGGAAGATTCCCCCACCCCAACCCTCCCCCGGGGGGAGAGGGGGCTACTATCAGTCTCAATCACCATGCGACCATCCAAGGCGGGGTGTTAGCCGACGAGTGCGGCAAGACACTGTCTGATTTCTTCGCGAAGCGACGCGCGCAAAAGCAATCGGAATTGCCCTCACCCGAGCGTGTGTTGTCGGGACTTCAGTCCCCTACAACCGCGGCCCACCCCTTGCGGGTGCATCCCTCTCCCATAGGGAGAGGGGGATGAACATCACCATCCATATACCCACGCAGAC
>JBAYTV010000322.1:0-2641 GCA_041675405.1 Sideroxydans sp.
CGATGATCTGTTCTTCGCTAAATCGACTCTTCTTCATTTCCGCCTCTCTTCAAAAGCGGACTTTACTAACTTCTAGGTGGTACGGTCTACGGGGAGCAGGTCACATCAAGCTTATTACCTAGTTTTTTTGATGTGATCACCTTCACACTTGATGTTTGGCAGGTGAATAGCGCAAGAACAGCTGACGTAGCAGAATTTCAGGTGCCCACACTTCGTAAAGTTTGGAGGAAAAAAAGGGGAGGGATAAATTGCCGGAAGCGCAATACAGCGGAATTCTGTATCAGCCTTCGCCAATCCTCCTAAACAGACTTCCCTTATCGTGCTTGAGAAAGATAGCGGTCCCAGTCGAAAAATGGTCCGGGATCGGTCTTGCGAACAGGGGCGATGTCGGAATGCCCAGCGATGTCGCGGATAGGATATGCCCTCTTGAGCAGCCGCGTGAGTTTGGCTAGGGCTTGGTATTGTGCAGGCTCGAACGGGACAAAGTCGCTCCCCTCCAACTCGATGCCGATGGAAAAATCGTTACAGCGGGTTCTTCCCTGCCATTCGGACACCCCTGCGTGCCATGCCCGACGACGGCAAGGCACGAACTGGATGATGCGTCCGTCGCGCCGAACCAGGAAATGGGACGACACCTCGACCCCCTTCAGCCGCTCATAGTAGGGGTGGGCGGTGCAATCCAGAGTATTGCTGAAGAATTCGCAGATAGCCGTCCCGCCGAACTCATCTGGCGGCAGGCTGATGTTGTGGATGACCAAGAGAGTGATCGGGGTGCGAACAGGGCGAGCGTCATGATTTGGTGAGGGAATGCGCGCGACCCCGCTCAACCAACCGTTGGCATCGACCTTCATCCCTGCCTGTCCTGAGCATGTCGATGCGGCCTGTCCTCTTCTGTGATCGAGAGTCGCTCCATACGATAACGCAAGGCACGAAAGGTCACCCCCAATATCTTGGCGGCGGCAGTGCGATTGAAGTCGGTTTCAGCCAAGGCCTCCAAGATGGCTTCGCGCTCGACCCTGTCCAGATAGTCGGTGAGCGGATATCTACCTCCCGCCGTGGCCATTTGCGCCGTCGAACTGGATCCCATCGGCGACAACTGCAGGTCGTCAGGCGTGATGACACCGTCAGCGCACAGCGCCACGGCACGTTCGATGATGTTCTCCAACTCGCGCACGTTACCGGGGAAGTCATAGCTCGCAAGTGCCTTCAACGCTTCTCTGGTGAATTGCGCCTTGGTATCGCCGCGCAACCGCTCCAGCAGCTTCTTGGCGATGAGTGGCACATCCTCACCCATCTCGCGCAAAGCGGGCATCTGAAGGTTGATGACATTCAAGCGGTAATACAGGTCTTGCCGGAACTTGCCTTCCTGCACCCGCTTGGCAAGGTCATGATGTGTGGCACTCAAGATGCGCACATCCACAACCTCCTCATCGGTCGCCCCTACACGACGCACCTTTTTCTCTTGGATCACGCGCAACAGTTTGACTTGCATCGTCAACGGCAGATCGGCCACTTCATCCAGCAGCAAAGTGCCCTGATTCGCCGCTTGGAAGAATCCCTCCTTGTCTTTGTCCGCGCCCGTAAAGGCTCCCTTGCGATAACCGAAGAACTCGCTTTCCATCAGGTTCTCCGGGATCGCACCGCAGTTGACTGGAACGAAGGGTTGACCGCGACGGGCACTCTGCTCCACCAACATCCTCGCCGCCAGTTCCTTACCGCTACCGGATTCTCCACTGATGTGAACCGGCGCTTGGCTACGCGCCACCCGTGCCACCATGTCGCGCACCTGCTGCATCGCAGGTGAATCGCCCAACAGCAACGCCCCACCTTTGCCTGACTTATCCTCGCCATGCGGCAAACGCAGGGCGGAATTCACCAAGGATCGCAACTGATCCAAAGCGACCGGCTTGGAAAGATAATCGAACGCGCCCGCCTTCAGCGCAGCTACCGCATTCTCCAGATTGCCGTGCGCGGTGATCACCGCCACAGGCAGGTCGAGGCCGCTCTCGCTGATGTGGCGCAAAACCGCCAAGCCATCCCCGTCGGGCATACGCATATCTGTCAGACACAGATCGAACTTGCTCGAGTCGAGTCGCTGCAAGGCCTGCCGCACCCCGTTGGCGCATTCCACCTCCAAGCCCATGCGCGTAAGTGCCAGCTCCAGCAACTCCAAAATGTCCGGCTCATCATCCACGATCAGAACGCGCGGAATATTCGTAACCACCTCAGCCACCCCTTTCATCATTCATCGACATGCCGAACAAGATACGGAAGCAAGCACCACCTTCTTCAGCCGTAAGATACTCGATGCGCGCACCGTTGGCCTCACACAACTCGCGGGCGATGTACAAGCCCAATCCTGTTCCACCCGCATCTGTCGTATTGAACGGCTCGAACAATTTTTGCACCGCCTCAGGCAAAACGCCTTTGCCATCATCGATGATATCCAAAGTCACCCTCTCTTCGTCATCGCGTACCGCGCGAATATTGACGCTACCCACTTGCTTCTGACTATAGCGCAAAGCGTTGCGGCACAAGTTCCACAAGACCTGCTCAAGATGACCTCGGTCGAAGTTCACCACACAGCTTTTCGACATATCTACTTTGAACACATCCAGCGACACACCTTCGACTTGGCACA
>JBAYTV010000323.1:0-2639 GCA_041675405.1 Sideroxydans sp.
GTCTTGCCTTGCGCCACGAAATGCGCAGGCGGCAACTTTTCCAAGATGCGCGACTGCATCATCTTTTCCGTTTGGTAACGTGCCGAGTTGATGACGTATGACCACGGCATGATCATGCCGCCCAACTTGCGCGCATGTTTGTCTATCCAGAACCAGGATTGAGCGTTCGCGTATATCCAGCCGATACCCAGCAGCAGCGACAGCGAGAGTGCGGCGATGATGCGCAATCTGGAGGTGTGCTTCAGCGTGATGCGCGAGATCAGCCAGATCGGCAACACACCGAACAGCACAAGATGAAGGAAGAACGCAGGATGCAGATAGCTAGCCGCCTCGGCGGTGTTGGTGTTGAACACATTGCCCATCATGTGCTTGTCCAACACCACCTGATAGGTCTGGATGAAATAGAGCGCGATGGAATTGCCGAAGGCGATGAACATCGCCAACGGTTTGAGCAGACGCTGCGAGACCAGCGCGAACAGGAATAGCGCCATCAAGGTCAACAGCATCACCATCGCGAACAGCGTCAGCACCGCCAACACGCCGGGAAGCGAGGTCGCATCCAGTTCGCTGAAGGCGAACCTGTAAAGCGGAAGCTGATACAGGGTGGCATTGATCGCCGCGAAACCGAGGATGAAGGCAGTGCCGCCGAGCGTGAAGCGCAGGCGCTGATTGAAGGACTTTATTAAAGTGAGCATCTGATTACTTGAGGTCTTTAGCTTTCTGCACAGAGGATCGCTTTATACGAGCCTTGCAACGGAATACGAAGTGTTGTCCAGTTTGTTGGTGGGGCTGACTTCCCTGCTGCGTATTACGCAGCCTTTCTTAATCGCATCTCCAACCGAATCTCTGTCGCCGCAAGCATATTGACCAGTGTGTCTATGGAAAATACGTCAATCTTGCCGCGCATCAGATCGGATATACGGGGTTGGGTGACTCCGAGAGTCTTGGCAGCCTCTGCTTGAGTCATGCCGCCACTACGGATGTATTCGGTGATGGCACGCATCAATTCCGCACGCGCTTTCATGTTTGCGGCATCGCCGGGCGTATCTTCGATGGCATCCCATACACTGTTGAATCGTTGCTTATTCATGGGACAATTATACGCAATCTTGTATATATGACAGGTGGCGGCGAAGGCCATTCATGGTTCGACAAGCTCACCACAAACGGCCTTTCCCAGAGAGCATCACTACTCACTCCTCCGTTCGTCCTGAGCTTGTCGAAGGATGATTAGGCGCGCTGTCCTGCGGTGTACCCCTAGCCAAACGAGAGACTTCGGCCCAATCCCCGCGCATCATCGCTTCTTTTTTCTTGCGGTTCCAGCCTTTGATTTGTTGTTCAGCGGCGAGTGCTTCTTCACGAGTGGTGCAATCTTGACTGAACACCAATTCAACAGGTAAGCGTGATGCAGTGTAGCCGCCACAGAGTCCTTGTCGGTGTTCGCCGATGCGTTGTTCGAGATTGTCGGTGTGGCCAGTGTAGTAGGAGTTGTCTGCGCATCGCAGAATGTAAATCCAGAAGCTCATGGCGTTGCGCCCCGTAGTTGTTCACCCTTCGACAGGCTTGATGTGTGCGGGGTAGCCAATTTATGGGGTACTCACCTCCATTCATGGTTCGACAAGCTCACCACGAACGGAGGGGGAGTTAAATAAACCTTGCCACCATGCCTTTTGATAGCTCGCCATGCAATGGAATGCGAACGCGGTGTCCGCTTCCCGGTGCGACGACGATGGGGCTGCCTTCCATGCTGCGCATCTCTTTCAATTCAACGATGCTGTTGCCCGCAGGGTGGATGATCTCCAGTTTGTCGCCGACAGAGAATTTGTTCTTCACGTCGATCTCGGCCATGCCATTGGCGCAGACCACGATGTCGCCGACGTATTGCTGGCGGAAACTCTCGGAGTGTCCACGCATGTAGTTCTGATGCTCGTGGGTGTGGTGGCGTTCGTAGAAGCCGTCGGTGTAGCCACGGTTCGCCAGTGCATCCAGTGCACCTAGCAGCTCCAGATTGAAGGGGCGGCCAGCGACGGCATCGTCGATGGCTTGGCGATACACCTGTGCGGTGCGCGCCACGTAGTAGATGGATTTGGTGCGGCCTTCTACCTTGAGCGAATCGATACCGATCTTGGCGAGCTTCTCCACGTGTTCGACGGCGCGCAGGTCTTTCGAGTTCATGATGTAAGTGCCGTGCTCGTCTTCCAACACGGGCATGAGTTCGCCCGGATGGTCTTGACGCGAGATGACATACACTTTGTCCGCCTCTGGGTGGCGCGGCTGCGAGCCGCAATCCGACAGGGCGCTGTCACTCAATGCCTTGTCGAAATCGAAGTCCAGCTTTTGATAGGGTTCGCGTAGCGATTCGTTCGCCCCCTCTCCCTCTGGGGGAGGGTTGGGGTGGGGGAGCGCAGCCTTTTCGATTTGACCCGTGCCATCCTCGATGGCGCTATCCAGTTTGTAATCCCAGCGACAGGAGTTGGTGCAGGTGCCCTGATTCGCATCGCGGTGATTGAAGTAGCCAGACAGCAGGCAGCGACCCGCGTAGGCCATGCACAGCGCGCCGTGCACGAACACTTCCAATTCCATGTCGGGACATTCTTGGCGGATCTCGGCGATCTCATCCAGCGACAACTCGCGCGACA
>JBAYTV010000324.1:0-2621 GCA_041675405.1 Sideroxydans sp.
CAACACAGTTGGCGTGCGCAAAGAAGGGGCTGATGTTTGAATGTTTGGCTGGGTACTTTGGCGCGAACCATACCAAGCCAATAATGCGAGCAAAGCCATTCCCAATAGCAAATGAATCGTTACGATGATAGGTTGCAGCTTCATGGTGACTGTCCACGCGCCAAACGCGCCCTGCAAGCACACGAATAGGAATAAGAATGTCGGGAATGTGGGCGAGAAATTTGATTCTGTACGTTTGGATTGCAACCATCTGCGCCATGAGATCAGCATCATCGCAACGATGAGCACGCCGATACCCATCGCAAAATAACGATGAATCATCTCAATCCATGCTTTGACGACCGTAACGGGGCCGGTAGGCATTGCGATTTCAGCGGCACTGATGTCCGCGTGCGCTTTTATCGGATCTGCGTGCCCATAACAGCCAGGCCAATCAGGGCATCCGAGGCCGGAATCGGTCAGTCGAGTAAATGCACCGAACATGATCAAGTCAAAGGTAAGGAAGAGGGTGATCCATATCAGTTTTCTGTATTTGTCAGAATCGTTGGATACCCAGACCATGGAGAGCGGCAGCAGGGCAACGATCAATCCGGTGAGTGCAAGCTGAATGAGCATATTTAAGTATTCCGAATGTTGGAGCAAGGTTTGGTTGGTCGATTGGCGCCCAACAGGCAGGGTGCGCTTCAAATTTACGACGCGGCTTTAGGTGCGCCGAATTGTAGTGCATCCCATCTCTCGGGACAAACCCTGGCAAGGAAACAGTGGTGGGTGTTGTAAATCACTTAACTGGTGATGAGTTATTTATGCTTGGGTGTAATATTCCAACTATGAATACGTCAATAGTCAAACACGTGATGTACAGCATCCTGCTGTTTTTTGCATTGTTTCCTCCCCCAACGATGGGGGGGGAAGTGCGTCTTCAAGATTTGGCGCCCAGCACAAAATACTACCTCGACGATTTTGATCCAAATCGGAAGCTTGGAGAGTTGCGTAACATTGAAGAGGTGTTCAAGAATTACCAGTACGTGGAAATTGTGCTTAGCGCTGATGGCAAAGTGATTACCGTCAAGCAATACGTCCAAGGCAGCAAAAAGCATGAAACAAGTTACCGGATTTTGCCGGAAGGTGTGCTACAAGAAGAGCCATAAGCTTTTATATTCAGGGTGCTTGGAATAGTCGATTCCGGACTTTATATCCTACAAACCTGATTTCACTCTACTCACCAATTTATTCGTACTCATGAGGGTGTGACAAAATGTCACATTTCCTCTTGACAGGTCGTAATAGTTCGGCATAACCTACAAACATGCATCATCAGTACATGTATCAAAGGTGTCATTGGGTGGGTTTGTTTTTTTTAAACATTAATATTTTTGGGGAGATCATCGATGAAAACGATTTTTATGGGTGCAGTAGCAGCCGCTGTGTTGGCTTTTTCGGTTAATGCAAACGCGGCGGATATGCCAGCAGCAGTGAAAACTTACAACTGCTTGGGATGTCACGCGATTGACAAGAAAGTGGTCGGACCGGCATGGAAAGATGTTGCGAAAAAATACAAGGGAGACGCTGGTGCAAGGGCAAACCTGATCGTCAAGATGATGAAGGGCGGTAAGGGTGCTTGGGGTCCTATGCCTATGCCTGCAAGCCCAAAGATGACGGAACAAGAAAGTGCAGCCTTGGTGGATTTTGTTCTGGGCTTGTAAGTAGGGGGAGTAACTTCATTCGGTTGAACCATTTGGTAGCATTCGGATTGAGGCGTTTTTTGTAGCAGTTATAGGTATTTTAGTTTGCTCAGAGGGTAGGCTGTGGTATCCACTCAAAGAATTTAGGTGTGATTTTCACAGCCTCATTCATTAACTTGGAGGAGATAAACATGAAGTTACGATATGCAAAAGTTTTGGCATCGGTATTTGGATTGGCAGCCTTGCCTTTTGCGGTTAGCAGTGCCTATGCAGCAGCGGCACCGGCGATAACCGAAGCGGAGATGGCTAAGGGAAGCAAGATATTCTTCGAACGTTGTGCAGGTTGCCACGGCGTACTGCGCAAGGGTGCCACCGGCAAGCCACTGACCCCCAATCTGACGATCGACAAGGGAACAGAGTACCTGAAGGCGTTCATCGGCTATGGTTCCCCGGGCGGCATGCCGGCGTTCCAGACCGGCGGTGAGCTGACCGAGGAGGAAGTGGACCTGATGGCGCGTTACATCCAGCAGACCCCGGTACCACCACCCGAGATGAGCCTGAAGGACATGGAAGCCTCTTGGAAGGTGTTTGTGGCGGTGAAGGATCGTCCGACGAAGAAGATGAACAACATCAACTTGGACAACATGTTCTCCACCGCGTTGCGTGATGACGGCAAGGTCGCACTGATCGACGGCGACAGCAAGGAGATCATCACCACGGTGAACACCGGCTACGCGGTGCACATCTCGCGTTACTCCGCTTCCGGTCGTTACCTGTACGTGACCGGCCGCGATTCCAAGCTGAGCCTGATCGACCTGTGGGCGAAGGTGCCTAACGTTGTGGCCGAGATCAGGACCGGTGTCGAGGCGCGTTCGATCGAGACTTCGAAGTTCAAGGGCTATGAGGACAAGTATGCGATCTCCGGTACCTACTGGCCGC
>JBAYTV010000325.1:0-2619 GCA_041675405.1 Sideroxydans sp.
CAAGAAGGGTGCGATGGGGATGGACTATGTCGCGGTGTATGCAGGCGAAGAACAAGCCTCTTCTTCCATCAACATCGGCATCGACAAGGTGCAAAAGCTGGGCGTGAAGAGCGCAGCGGCGACCTTGCGTGAATTGAACAGCAACTTGCGCGTGACCGGTCGTGTAGAGATCGACGAGCGCCGCACCTACACCATCGCGCCGAAATTCGAAGGTTGGGTGGAACGTCTGCATGTGAACACCACCGGGCAACTGGTCACCAAAGGGCAAGCCCTGTTCGATGTGTACAGCCCGGAACTCGTCTCGGCACAACGCGAACAATCGCTTGCTGCGCAAGGTTTGGCCGCCATGAAAGACGCGGACGAGGAAGCAAAGCTCAGCATGCAACGTTTGGTCGAAGCCAGTGCCGCACGCCTGAAGAATTGGGATGTCAGTGATGCCAAACTGAATGGCAACCGCATCACCTACCAAGCCAAGGAAGCTGGCTTCGTGCTGGAGAAGATAGCCGTGCAAGGCATGCGCTTCATGCCGGGCGAGGTGTTGTATCAGATCGCCGACCTCTCCACTGTCTGGGTCATCGCCGATGTACCCGAACAAGAGATCGGGCAACTCCGACTCGGTAGTACTGCGCAGATCAAAGTCGATGCCTATCCAGAGCGCACGTTCGACGGCAAAGTCGATTTCATCTACCCCACCTTGAACAGCGCGACGCGCACGGTGCAAGTGCGTATTCAGGTCGCGAATCCAAAGGCCATGCTCAAGCCCGCCATGTTTGCCAGCGCGCAGTTAGCTGTAGGCAAAGCTAATAAAGTGCTAGCCATCCCCACCTCGGCCGTCATCGACAGCGGCACGCGGCAAGTGGTGCTGGTGAGTTTGGAGGAAGGACGCTTCGAACCGCGTAGCGTCACCCTGGGCGGTCGCAGCCATGACTACGTCGAAGTGTTGAACGGCATCACTGAAGGTGAACAGGTCGTCACCTCCGCCAATTTCCTCATCGATTCGGAGAGCAATCTGAAGGCGGCGCTGGGAGGTATGAACGGAAAATCCCAAAGCCCCCTCACCCCAGCCCTCTCCCCCTGGAAGAGGGAGAAAACCGTTGGTCATCAGGTGCAAGGCATCCTCGAAGCTATCAACCCAGACGGCACGCTGAGCATCACCCACGATCCCATCCCTGCACTCAAGTGGCCAAGCATGACCATGGACTTCGCGCTGGCGAATCCCTCGCTGGCGACCAACATCAAGCTGGGCAGCAAAATCAGCTTCGAAATCGTCGAGCGTAGCGAAGGCGAATGGGTGATCACCAAGCTCAGTGCGACACCACAGGAGGCGGGCCATGCTGAACACAATCATTGAGTGGTCGGCGAAGAATCGTTTCCTGGTTCTGCTCGCCACGCTGTTCATCACACTGGCAGGCATCTATGCACTGGTGAAGACGCCGCTGGACGCGCTGCCTGACCTGTCCGACGTGCAGGTCATCGTCAACACCGAGTACCCCGGCCAAGCGCCGCAGGTGGTGGAAGACCAGGTCACCTACCCGCTCACCACGGCCATGCTGTCGGTGCCGAAATCGAAAGTGGTGCGCGGTTTCTCCTTCTTCGGCGCGTCGTTCGTGTACGTGATCTTCGAGGACGGCACCGACATCTACTGGGCTCGGACGCGCGTGCTGGAATATCTGAACAGCATCGCCGGGCGCATGCCTCAAGGCGTCTCGCCGCAACTGGGGCCGGACGCCAGCGGCGTGGGCTGGGTGTACCAATACGCCGTGTTGAGCGACAAACACGACCTCGCCGAACTGCGCACCCTGCAAGACTGGTATGTGCGTTACCAACTTACCAAGGCGCATGGCGTGGCCGAGGTCGCTTCCATCGGCGGCTTTGTGCAGCAGTATCAGGTGACGGTCGATCCACTGAAGCTGCGCGCCTACGGCATCCCGTTGAGCAAGGTGTCGCAGGTGATTCGAGATTCCAACCGCGACGTGGGCGGACGCGTGGTGGAGATGGCCGAGACCGAGTACATGGTGCGCGGCCGTGGCTACCTGCGCGGCAAAAGCGACATCGAGAATCTGGTGGTGAAAGCCGAGCGCGGCACGCCGGTGCTGTTGCGCGACATCGCGCGTGTGGAGCTGGGGCCGGACGAGCGGCGCGGCCTGACCGAGTTGAATGGTGAAGGTGAGGTGGTGTCCGGTATCGCCATGGCGCGTTACGGGCAGAACGCGCTGGAGGTGATCGAAAACATAAAATCCAAGATCGCCGAGATCGCACCCGGCCTGCCCGAAGGTGTGACCATCCAGACCGTGTACGACCGCTCCGAGCTCATCCAGCGCGCCATCGCCACGCTGAAGAAGACGCTGCTGGAAGAGGGATTGATCGTGGCGCTGGTGTGCATGGTGTTCCTGATGCATGCGCGCAGTGCGTTGGTCGCCATCGTGATGCTGCCCATCGGTGTGCTGATCGCATTCATCGCCATGCGTTTCCTGAACTTGAATTCCAACATCATGAGTCTGGGCGGGATCGCCATCGCCATCGGCGCGATGGTGGATGCGGCGATCGTGATGATCGAGAATGCGCATAAGCATTTGGAGAGATTGGAAGGTACTCAACGAGGGTTCCCTCATCCCCAGC
>JBAYTV010000326.1:0-2589 GCA_041675405.1 Sideroxydans sp.
CCGTCGAGTGTTTCGTTGATCTTGCTTTGCACGCTGCCGACGGTAGAAGTGGGCGGTGTGTCGGCCAGATCCTGGGCACGGTCGCCGGCGGATTCGGCATTATCGGCGGTTCCGCCCGAGATTGGGCTGCCCACGCCATCGGCGAAATCCTCCAAGTTGTTTCCCGCCTGATCGAGTGCAGCACGGGTAGCGGCTGTGTTCGAAGCGGCATAATCGTTCAGCGCATTTTGCAGTGCAGTCAGGTAATCGATGAACTGCTGGCCTGTGGGGTCGGTAGTGAATACATTGGGCCGGACCGGGAGTCGGCCGAAAAGGATATTGGGAGAATTGTAGTAGCTGGCGTAATTATTGAAAGAGATCTTCGCCGGCCAGGGATAGTTCCTGTCGGTGTTCGACAGAGCGTACTGGTCTAGGCAACTCTTCGCCTCGCGAGAGATGCGCTTCTCAATTAGCGGCATGAGATGCTCATAGCTGATGTACGCCATCTGGTCGTTATAGGTGTGCGCGCCGCCATCGAGATCGTTCGGGGAGAATTGCTGAAAACTGGTCGGAGAGCCGGAAAGGCTATCCAGATAATGCGATGCGGTGTTCTCGTTCGCGGTGATGCGGTTCTGACTCAGGCCAGACAAGGGGCGCCCTGGTGCGAAGACGATAGCGATCAGGTTGCTGGCGGTGATATTGCCGGAGAGGCTGATTGTGCCGGAAGTGTCGCTGTTCAGTGTGGCATTGTCGCCAGCATGGAAAGGGTCGGAAACTGCATACCATAAGCGTTCGCCTGCGGCATCACGCAAGTCAGGCAACCCCAAGGTTTTCCATGGCAGTCTGCCGAAATTACCTCCCTTGCAATCGTTGCCAACGAGCAAATCTGCAACTCCATCAGGTTCGTCGGCTCCACTACTATTGTTATATCGGTCTGGGCACGGCAACTCACCTGGCCGGTTGTCGTCGCTGACTGCATAGCCTATCAAGGCTTCCTTTGCCAGCGCCAGCGCATCGACAGTGGCTTGGTTGCGCTTGCTGTAAGTGTTGCTGCCCAGTGAGGCGACAAGTGCGGTGGTGATGCCAATGATCAGTACGACCAGCATCACCAGCATGGCACCGCCGTGCTGGTGATGTCTTGTCATGTAGCGAGTGCGGAAGGTGGGCGGCTGGAACGACATGGCTTACTCGCCGGCTTCATTAGCGGGGCCCGCAGGTTTGTGCTCGTCCGTTTCGGCCGGAGGTGGAGTATTCAATATTAATCGTTGCCCTACCTTCACTTGCACGTGCTTCGATTCTCCCGGCACAGCCACATTGATGCTCGCTGGGTTGCTGTTAGCACGCACAGGAGTTTGTGCTTCACCATTCAGCCAAACGATGCGGTTGCCGCCTTGTTTTTGGATGACACCATTAACTACGATGAAGTTGCGTTTTCCACCATCTGTCACTGCGCCGGTGGCTTGTTGTGCTTCAAGCTGTGTGCGTTGTTGCGGGGTGTAGAAGAGGCGTCCCAATTCTGCCGCCCCGGCGTTGGTGTGCCACGCAGCAGCAGCGATTACAACAAACGCTAGTAGTACTATTTTATTGACTGGATTTCTGCCTTCGCGGGAATGACGGGCACTTTGGCCGGGATGGTGGGTGGTCATCATGGTGCGCCCCTGTTCTTCATGGTGAGCCATCCACCAGAGCAATCAGCCTTGAGTGATGCTATCTCTCCTGTTGGGCTTGCACCAGTAGATAGGTTGCAACGATCCAAGATGAACCATCCTTGCATTTGATTCGACATGCTGGAGAAGAGACGATCCAGTTGTTCTTCATGCAACAGGTCGATCTGTAGCGTCATCGGACTTAGGTTGAGCGCGAAGTTACCGGCATCGAGTGGCGGGTTCGGCGCGTAACTTTGTTGCGGTCCGATGGAGTATTTGAAATCAAGCACGACGCCTTGCTTGCGGATCTTTTCCAGCCCTTCGATCCAGTCTAGGCGTTGTTCGTTGCCGATGACCTTTTGTGTCTCTAGTGCCTCGTACTCTAATTTGTAGATTGCCATGTTCTCAAAGTCGTTCTGCGCAGTGGCAAAACTTTCCCGAGCTTTGTTTAATTGCTCTTGCGCAGATTGCTTAGCCTGGAGTGAGCCATGTCGGTAGACTTCGCTGAAGTTGGAAAGTCCAGCAACCACAGCCATGCTGAGAACGAATGCTCCCAAGCTCCATTTTATTTCAGCGATATCTGAAACTGAAAAACTCATGATGGATGCCTCCATATGATCTTCAATTTGAATTGAGCATGTTTGCCATCATCGAGACTTGCATCGCCGCTGATGCTACCTTTTGAGCTGATGTCCAAGGGCATGATTTCTGTGCTGACAGTATAGCCATGTTGGGTCAACGCTTGCTGAAAGCGGGCAAGGTAGTCCAATGATTTTCTGTGGTCATTGCCAAAGTCGGTGAGCTCGCCTTCAAATGAAATGGCCTGTGCGGGATAAGGTGATGGCGCGGCATCGGTAGGGCTGGCTTGCCATGACAGGCTGCGCAAGGTGATGCGCGGGAAGCTATCCATCACTGCACTTAATTCAAAGAGCAGTTCTTTGGGCGTGTGTGAATATTGGTTCAG
>JBAYTV010000327.1:0-2579 GCA_041675405.1 Sideroxydans sp.
CGGCGAACACCGGATCGACGTGGCCGGCATGGATCTCGATCTGCGCCATGTTGCGAAAGGCATGCAGCATGCTGATACCGCCGGTGGTGGCGAGCAGGAAGGTGAGCACGTAACCTAGGCTCAGGTTGTAGTTGATGTCGCCCAGCAACATCAAACCGAGCACGAGGGCGAAGGCTAACCCTTGCTTGGACGGGATGATGTAGATGCGGCGCTGGTTGAGGACGACCGTGCCCGTCTCGACGGTGCGGCGGAACGCCCAGTTGCGGAAGAGATGTCTGAGGCGTTTCAGCACGTTAAGGGATAGCGACGGCCTCGATCAATTCACGCGCCAGCTTGTCACCATCCGAAGCTTGCGTGTCCTGCACCGATTGCAAACGGTGGCTGGTGACTCCGGGCAATACGGCTTGGATGTCTTCGGGGATGACCGCGTTGCGGCCATCGAGCAGCGCCCATGCGCGTGCGGCTGCGAGCAGTGAAAGCCCAGCACGCGGTGACAATCCATGCACATATCTTGCCGATTCGCGGGTGTGACGCAAGATGGCTTGTACGTAGTCGAGCAAGGCGGGTGACACGAACACTTGGCGTGCTTGTTGTTGCAATGCTATCAATTCGGCAGTCGTCATCTGCGGGGTGAGTTGCGCGACGATTTCGCGTCTATCCACGCCAGACAGCAAGCCGCGTTCGGCCTGTGCATCGGGGTAGCCGAGTTCGATGCGCATCAGGAAGCGGTCGAGCTGCGATTCAGGTAGTGGGAAGGTGCCGATCTGGTTGGTCGGGTTCTGCGTGGCGATGACGAAGAAAGGCGAGGGCAGTGGGCGTGTCTCGCCTTCGCTGGTGACTTGCTGTTCTTCCATTGCTTCCAGCAGCGCACTCTGTGTCTTGGGCGTGGCGCGGTTCACCTCGTCGGCCAAGATCATCTGGGCGAAGATAGGGCCGGCGTGGAATTTGAAATCGCCACTCTCGCGTTGGTAGACCGAAACGCCAAGGATATCGGCGGGCAGCATGTCGGTTGTGAACTGGATGCGTTGGAACTGCAGGCCGAGCGTCTTGGCCAGCACATGCGCCAACGTCGTCTTGCCTACGCCGGGCAGGTCTTCGATAAGCAAGTGGCCGCGTGCCAACAAGCAGGTGAGTGCCAAACGTATCTGGCGTGGTTTGCCGAGGATGACTTGTTCAGTTTGGGTGATGACGTTGTGTAGAGGATGGGTCATGGTTTCCTTGGTTCGAAAAACGACAAAATCAAGCCACAGAGATCACAGAGTACACAGAGAAAGTTGTTATGTGAAAAGGTCTGGTGATATGAGCCGATTTTCTCTGTGGTCTCTGTGCCCTCTGTGGCAAATTGGTTTCTGGTTGTTTTACAGCAATACCGCCGCGACCACTTTGCGGTCTTCGGCGACAAGGATGTTGTAGGTACGGCAGGCGGCCGGCGTATCCATGAATTCGATGCTGATACCGGCGCGGATGAGCCCGCTAAACAATTCAGGACGGGCGAAACGTTGCTTGGCGCCCGTGCCGAGCAACAGCACTTCCGGTTTCATTGGCAGGAAGTAATCGAAGTCGGCGGCGGTCAAACTGTCGAAGTCTGTGGGCGCCCAATCGCTGCGCACGCCATCCGCCGTCACCACCATGGGTTGATGAAAGCGCTGGCCATTGATGGCGATGTAGTCCGCGCCGTGTCCGCTGAACAGCTTCTGGTTGTTGTTGGTTTGTAGGTGTAAAGCCAATTCAAGGTCTCCAATTGTTTGCCGTGGATGGGGCGGCACGGGTAAAATCGCGCCCCTTACGGAAGTAGCCAGTTCATGCCGGATTCTAACATCGGGCGCGGCGGTGATATCCCTGACGACTAAAGTGAATAATTGTGAAACCCATACTCAAATCGACCAAGCTTTCAAACGTTTGCTACGACATTCGCGGACCCGTGATGGAACGCGCCAAGCAGATGGAAGAGGAAGGCCAGCGCATCATCAAACTGAACATCGGCAATCTCGCGCCGTTCGGCTTCGAAGCGCCGGAAGAGATCCAACAGGACGTGATCCTGAATCTACCGAATTCCGCAGGCTATTCCGATTCCAAAGGCATGTTCGCCGCGCGCAAGGCCATCATGCACTACTGCCAGTCCAAGAAGATCATGGGTGTGGGGCTGGACGACATCTATATCGGCAACGGCGCTTCCGAACTTATCGTGATGGCGATGCAGGGTCTGCTCAACACGGGCGACGAAGTACTGGTGCCTGCACCGGACTATCCCTTGTGGACAGCGGCGGTCACCTTGGCGGGCGGTACACCGCGCCATTACATCTGCGATGAAGCCAAGGATTGGAATCCCGATCTGGATGACATCCGCAGCAAGATCACTCCGAACACGCGCGCCATCGTCGTCATCAATCCGAACAATCCGACGGGTGCGGTGTATTCCGACGAGACACTGCAAGCCATTATCCAAGTCGCGCGCGAATATGACTTGATCGTTTTCGCCGACGAGATATACGACAAGATGTTGTACGACGGCGTCACGCATACCTCGATGGCCTCGATGGCGGATGACGTGTTGTTCGTCACCATGAACGGTCTGTCCA
>JBAYTV010000328.1:0-2575 GCA_041675405.1 Sideroxydans sp.
CAGGATATCCTCGAGCAGTTCGCGCAGCGTCGGGATGTTCCACTGCCCGTTGCCCAGATCGTAGATCTTGCTGCCCATCGTTTGCTCCGGTGTGGCCCGGAAGTGCTGGTAGAAAGCGCGGTTGGCCGATACCACGCGCAAGTCCCCGTCGAGCGCGACGAGCGGCTCGCTGACCGTGTTGACGATGCCTTCGGCCAACTCGCGCGCCAGTTGCACTGCGGCGAGTTTTATCTGCGCGGCGGCGCGGCTCTCGGTGATGTCGGTAAAGGTCAGCACGACGCCGTCGATGACGTTATCCAGAGTGCGGTACGGCTGCATACGTGCCAAGTACCAGGTGCCGTCTATGGCACGCACTTCACGCTCGCGCGGGATCAGCGTCTCCAGCACGCTGCGCAGCTCGGCGAGCAATTCCTCGCCTTCAAGATTCGAGGTGATGTCACCCAGCGGTCGCCCCACATCGGTCGCGATCAGGCGGTAGACTTTTACCGCATCGCGGGTGTAGCTGCGGATGATCAGGTGATAGTCCAGGAACAGGATGCCGGTGTTCACATTGTCGAACAGATTCTTCAGATCGTTCTGCATGATGCTCAATTGCTCGATCTTGGTGTTCAGCTCGCTGTTCACCGTGACGGTCTCTTCATTCATCGATTGCAGCTCTTCCTTGGAAGTCTCCAGCTCTTCATTGGACGACTGCAGTTCCTCGTTGGTGGACTGCAATTCCTCGTTGGCCGATTTGAGCTCTTCGTTGGTCGCCTGTTGTTCCTCGATGATGGCTTGCAGATTCTCCTTGGCATAGGCGAGTTCCCGTTCCAAGTGTGCGGTACGGCCCTGCTCTTCCGCGGTGGGAACACCTTTGCGACCTCTGCGGCCGACGGGCTTGCTTGCCTCGTGCACGTCCTGAAAGCTCACCAACAGCAAGCGGTCAACGTTGTTGGCATCCGTGTTGGCCGACGGCAACAGACGCACACTGAAGTTCACCGTCGGTGTGGCGTCCTCCGTCTTTAGCGCTATCTCGCGCCCCAGTGTGGGCGTGCCTTGGGCCGCTGCTTGCAGGGCAGAACGCAGATCCAATTGCAGACCGTCGCGCGCCATCTCGACCACATTGGTGGTCACCGCTCCTGCCGGCTGGCGCAAGTAGCGGCTGGTGTCGCCGTGCACGTAGAGGATGTTGCCCTGAATGTCTGTCGTCACCGAGGCCGGGGCGTAAGACTGGAGCAGGATACGATTGCTCAGTTCGGCGACGCTGCCCGCGGGAGCTTTGCTGGCCAATATCTTGGCCGGGGTGGTGAAGTTTGGGTTGCTCATGTTTGGATTCCCGAAGAGGATGGCGCTGGCCTTGGTCAGGGTGTGGTTGGCCCGGTAGAACTTCCATTTGCGGTTGAGTGCTGAAAATAATTCAGGATGGTTGGGGATGCTTTCAGAATTCGACAGGAACAGTACCCCGCCCGGCTTGAGTGCGTAGTGGAAATTCGGGATCAGGCGAGCTTGTTGTTCCGGTTCCAGATAGATCATCAGGTTGCGGCAACTGAGCAGGTCGAGCTTGGTGAAAGGAGGGTCCTTGATGA
The DNA here is from genome assembly GCA_041675405.1 of Sideroxydans sp. GTDB lineage: Bacteria > Pseudomonadota > Gammaproteobacteria > Burkholderiales > Gallionellaceae > Sideroxyarcus. The sequence goes on from JBAYTV010000328.1 coordinate 1,566, forward strand.
CACTCTGCACCGCGAACACCACCATCTCCCGAATGTGTTTTTTGATCTTGTAACCGCCATCGTCCCTGGTGAAGTAGCGCTGCAGACGTTCCGGGCTCACATCCTGCGTGATGCCGGCGGGATAACGTCCGCTGCGGGCGGTATTGATAGCGTCGTCGTCGAGGTCGGTGGCATAGATCTGCACCTTGAAGTCTTTGTGCGCCTCATCCATTAGTTCGCGCAAGACGATGGCGATCGAATAGGCTTCCTCGCCGCTGGCGCAACCCGCCACCCACACGCGAAACACATAGTCGTCCGGCTTGTCCGCGAGCAACGCGGGCAAGATATCCTGCTTGAGGATGACAAAAGCCTCCGCATCGCGAAAGAAGCTGGTGACGTTGATCAGCAGATCTTTGAACAGCGCGTGCACCTCGGCGGGATCCTGCTTGAGGAAGCGCGTGTACACCGCCATGTCCTCGATGTTGTGCTGCGCCATCCTGCGCTCGATGCGGCGGCCTATGGTGCTCTTCTTGTACAGCGAAAAATCGTGGCCGGTACTGTTACGTACCTGCAACATGATCTGGTTGATGCCGCTCAAAGCGTCGGCTGATCGGGTGCGCGGCACTTGCAGTCTTATGTTGCATCGCTGCGACAACTCCTGCAGCAGCGCCGGCATGGCCTCTGGGGAAAGGATATGCGTGGCATAACCGGCCTTGATCGCGCTTTGCGGCATGCCGTCATATTTGGCCGTGGCAGGCGTTTGCACCATGCACACACCGCCCACCCCGAGGATGGCACGCAGACCCAGTGTGCCATCCGATGCCGTGCCGGAGAGGATGATGCCGATGGCATGTTCTGCCTGATCGTCGGCCAGTGAACGCAAAAAACTGTCGATGGGCAAACGCTGGCCGCGCGCATGGTCGGGCAGCGCAAGCTGCAATACCCCGTTGAGTATCGTCATCTCGCGGTTGGGCGGGATGATGTAGATATGATCGGGTTCTACTTGGACTTGGTCGAGCGCCTGCGCCACC
>JBAYTV010000329.1:0-2568 GCA_041675405.1 Sideroxydans sp.
CAAATCATCCACAGCCTGTTCTGAAGGCAAACCAGGGCCGTATTGGTCGATGACGGGCTTGTTGCGCATCACGCGCAATTCGGCCACCTTATTGGAAGCCCCCATCTTCTCCACATAGATCTTGCGTTGATCTGCATCACTGATGATGCCGTTGAGCATGAGCATGTTGAGCCCATTCAGCACACCGTCGGCGGATACCTCGGCCTTTTGTTTTGCCTCATTCAACACTTGATCTTCAAATGTGCTCAAGGCACTGCGCTGCGCGAATATCATGATGACCAGCAGGATCAATTGAATAGGAATCTGCAGTTTGCTTTTTAGCGAAAGCTTGCTCCACCAATTATTCATGGGTCTCTCCTGTTGAAACAGATCGTTTCAAAATAGTGTGTGTGGTCCATAACGGCAATGTATGGATCTTCTTTAGTGCGCTACTGGCTGTATTGGCGGCAGCGCTTGAGCTGCTGGCGTGGTAGGTGGCACGCCAGATGCGCCCAGCGTCGCCCCTACATCACCATTTTCCGCATCCAGCTGCACTGTGCCGCCATCTTGTTGTGCGGCTTCTTCGGCCTTTTTGTTCATCACGATGATGCTGATGCGGCGATTGATGGGATTCTGCGGCTGGTCTTTATCGAACAAGACTGCGGAAGACAAACCCACTACACGCACGATCTTTTCATCCACCAATCCGCCTGAGATGAGCTCTCTGCGCGAGGCATTGGCACGGTCTGCAGAAAGCTCCCAGTTGCTGTATCTGCCGCCTGCTGTTGCATACGCTGTCGCATCGGTATGGCCGGACAGGCTGATCTTGTTCGGCATGTCATTCAGCATCAGTCCGATCTCGCGTAAGATGTCGCGGGTGTAATCTTCCAGCTGCGCACTGCCGCTTCTGAACATGGGGCGGTTCTTCTCATCCACGATCTGGATACGCAATCCTTCCGTCGTGAGGTCGAGCAATATCTGTTTCTTGAACTCTTTCAGTTTCTTGTTGTTCTCGATGGCTACTTCGATCTTGGATTTCAAATCTTTGAGTTTCTCGATCTCTTGCCTGGTCTCGTTGCGGATGCGTTCTTCATTGGCCACTTTCAGGCTGATGATCTTCTTCTCCGGGTCCAACTCACCTGATTTCACTTGGCCTTCGCTACGCGTAAGGTCTTTGCCGCCGCCTTTGATGATGCTGGAACTGTCGCCGCTGCCCGAGCCGCCCATCAATGCGACTTTGAGGGGTGTTTTGAAGTACTCAGAGATACCTTCAAGGTCGCCTTTCGAAGTCGAGCCGAGCAACCACATCAACAGGAAGAACGCCATCATGGCCGTCACGAAGTCGGCATAAGCGATCTTCCATGCGCCGCCGTGATGACCGCCCGCCACCTTTTTGATGCGTTTGATGACGATGGGGCGTTTGTTCTTGTCTTCTGACATGATTCAGTTCTTGGCTCAGCGTTTTTGTTTGACGTGCTCTTCCAGTTCGGCAAAGCCCGGGCGCTCGGTCGAGTTCAACACCTTGCGCCCGAACTCGACCGCCATCGCGGGCGCGTAGCCATTCAGGTTAGCCAGCAACACCACTTTTGTGGCTTGATAGATCTTTGCATCCTCTTCCGCTTTTTGTTCGAGCAGGCTGGCGAGCGGCCCCACGAATCCATAGGCGAGCAAGATGCCCAAGAAAGTACCGACCAAGGCGTGTGCGATCAAGATGCCCAACTCAGCAGGCGGCATGCCTACTGATTCCATGGTGTGCACCACGCCCATCACCGCCGCCACGATGCCGAATGCGGGCATACCGTCACCCAACTTTGCGATCACGTGGGAAGGAACCATGGCTTCGTGGTGATGCGTTTCGATCTCGACATCCATCAGGTTCTCGATCTCCATCGCATTGAGGTTGCCGCTGACCATGATGCGCAAATAATCTGTGATGAATTCCACAAGGTGGTGATCTGCCAAGACTTTGGGATATTTACTAAAGATGGGACTTTCTTCGGGCTTCTCGACATCGTTTTCGATAGACATCATGCCTTCCTTGCGCACTTTGCCGAGCATCTCGTACATGAACGCCATCAGCTCCATGTAAGTCTCTTTGTTGTACTTTGATCCTTTGAACAAGGTGGGTGCCGATTTGAAGGTGGCTTTCACTGACTTCATGTTGTTGCCGACGAAGAACGCACCAAGCGCGCCGCCACCGATCATCAGCAATTCAACAGGCTGCCACAAGCCGCCCAGATGGCCGCCCGCGATCGCATAACCACCGAACACGCTGCCCAGCACGACGATATAACCAACGATCACTAACATGTTCACCCCTTCACGTACTTATCCAGATTTCCATTGCATCCTAGCAGTCGATGTTTTCTTTCATCCCGTGAACAGATTGGAAATCACCCGACATTTCCGGCTTTCGCGCCACTCCCGATGGGAAAAGAAAAGGCCGCTACTGCTGAATACACTCTTCAGTAGTAGCGGCGAGGGCAGGAGAAACTTTAGCTAAGGAGAAAACGGGTCACACAGCCGCTTCGGCCAATGCTGCTTTTTTTGTCTTGCCTGCACGTGAGGGGGGGCGACAGATACCGCAGG
>JBAYTV010000330.1:0-2558 GCA_041675405.1 Sideroxydans sp.
CCGAGAATGCGATAGGGCGGTATGTCCTGGTTAAGCTTCTTCTTGAGCGTTGCCGCCACGTCGATGTCGGTCAGCACGCCAAACCCCTCGGCTTGCAAGGCACGGATCACTTGCTCCAACGCACTTTCAAAATCCAGTGCAACCTGCTTGCCAAAGCCATAACGAATACCCATGATCTTCTCCTTATCAAGTATTGAACTCATAACCAACTTCAGTACGCCAGAAATTCCGGCCACTGGCAGCAAGTGGCCGCATCACCAATCCCGTTCACGTACCGCTTCACTTTCCTAGTGCCGTTAATGTCATAACGCCCCCTTTCTTTCAATCGCAGTCACCTGGTAGGTGCAGCGCCCCGCCAGACCGCAGTTGGCAGCACGCAAAGCCTGCAAGACATTCTCCACATCCTCGTCCTTGAGCAGAATGTCCACCCGCACGTGCGGCGTGTAGCCGATTACGCGGTCGCGCGCGGAAAGCACAGGATCAGATTCGTCCTGGGGACTGTGGCCCTCGACCTGGATGAAGGTAAACCAGGTTACCTGCTCAAGGCTGTGCAGCGTATCCGCCAGCGTCTGTTGAATATCGGCATGCACGATCAACATGAGGTTCTTCATTTCATTTTCCTTTGGTTATTCTGGATGCTCGACTCAAAACGAGTCTCGATCCAGGCATAGAGTGTGGGCAATAGCACCAGCGTCAGTAGTGTGGAGGTGATTAGTCCGCCGATCACCACCACGGCCAGTGGTCGCTGCAATTCGGAGCCGGGGCCGGTGGCCAACAGCATCGGCATGAGGCCGAGGCTGGCGATGAGCGCCGTCATCAGCACCGGCCGCAAGCGGCGCTCCGCGCCTTCCTGCACTGCTTGCAATATCGTGCGTCCCGTCTCGCGCAACTGATTGATATAGGCCACCATCACCACACCGTTGAGCACCGCCACGCCGAACAGCGTGATGAAGCCCACCGATGCGGGTACCGACAGATAAAGCCCGGAGAGATAAAGACTCACCACCCCGCCGATCAGGGCGAACGGGATATTCAGGATGATCAGTCCGGCCTGGCGCACCGAGCGGAAGGTCGAAAACAACATGAAGAAGATTAGCGCGATGGATACAGGCACGACTACGCCCAGACGTTGCGCCGCCCGTTGCTGGTTCTCGAACTGTCCGCCGTAGCTGATGTGGTAGCCCTCGGGCAGTTTCACTTCGCGCTCGATGGCAGCCCGCAATTCTTCGACGAAACCCACCACATCGCGCCCCTCGACGTTGGTGCGCACGGCGACTAGTCGACGTGCCGATTCGCGCTGGATCAGTACCGGCCCGTCCGCTTCCCTGACATCGGCAACCTCACCGAGGGGAACCAGCGCACCGCCTGCAGTTCGGATCAGCAGCGCCTTGATCGCCCGAGGCGAAGCACGCGCGGCTTCCGGATAACGCACCAACACACCGAAGCGTCGGCTACCTTCGATGACATCGGTCACCACCTTGCCACCGACTGCGGATTCCACCACGGCATTCACATCCTCGTTGTTGGCCGTAACGCGCTAGCTTTTCCGAATGGATAGCGACGGTGAGGTAGCCTTGCCCGGAAAGGCGCGCCCTGAACACGTCGCTTGCGCCTTGGGTGCGCTTGACGATTTCCTCGATCTTGCCGGACAGCGCTTCCAGTGTGGCGAAGTCGTCGCCGAAGAGCTTGATGGCAACAGCGGCGCGCACCCCGGACAGCATCTCCGAGACGCGCATGTCAATCGGCTGGCTAAAACCTGCTTCGACACCCAGCTCTTCAAACGGCTCCAGCTTTTCGCGCAACTTTTCCTGAAAGGCTTCAAGCCCGTAGCCCCAATCCTTGCGCGGCTTGGTCTGTAGGAAGCAGTCGGTCTGGTAAAAGCCCATCGGATCGAGCCTCAGCTCGTCGGCACCGCTGCGGCATATCATGCCGGTGACCTCGGGGATTTCCAAGATCGCTTTCTGGATCGGCTTGTCCAGCGCCAGCGATGCTTCAAGTGAGATGTCGGAAGCTTTCTCCAAGCTCACCACCGTTTGCCCCTCGTCCATCGTCGGCATGAACTCCTTGCCGATCAACGGAAACAACGCTGCGGCAGCGAAAAGCAGCACAATCGCCCCGAACACGGCGGACTTGCGATACTCAATAGCCCAGCGCATCGTCGGCAGATACACGCGCTTGATCGCCGTCAGCAGGCGGTCTTCGCCGTGCGCGCCCGAGCGCATGAGGAAGCTCGCCAGCACCGGAATCACGCTGAGCGACAGCAGCAGTGAGCCCAGCAGCGCAAACACGATGGTCAGTGCGAGCGGCCCGAACATGCGACCTTCGAGCCCGGTGAGCGAGAACAGCGGCAGGAACACGATGACGATGATGAGGATGCCGGACAGTACCGGAGCGGACACCTCGGCCACGGCGCGATAGACCAGATGCAAGCGGCTCACCCCCTTGGGCGCATGCGCGAGCTGGGTATGCACGTTCTCCACCACTACCACGGCTGCATCCACCAGGATGCCGATGGCGATGGCAAGCCCTCCGAGCGACATCAGGTTGGCGCTGACGCC
>JBAYTV010000331.1:0-2539 GCA_041675405.1 Sideroxydans sp.
CGATCCGATGATGTATCGCGTTATCTGGTGGGCATTCGGTCACTCTTCGCAACAAATCAACGTGGTGGCTCAAATCTCTATCTGGTATCTGATTGCTTCTCTGGTGTTTGGTGCTAAGCCAATGTCGGAAAAAGTCAGTCGTGGTGCGTTCCTGTTGTATATCCTGTTCTTGCAACTGGGTTCAGCCCACCACTTGTTGTCTGACCCTGGATTGACTTCAACTTGGAAGATATTCAACACCAGCTATGCGATTTACCTTGCTGTTCTGGCGAGTATGATTCACGGCTTGACCGTTCCTGGTTCAATTGAGGTCGCACAACGCCGGAAAGGTCTGAATACTGGCTTGTTCACTTGGTTGCGCAAGGCGCCTTGGGGTAATCCGATTTTCTCTGGCATGTTCCTGTCGCTGGTGGGCTTCGGTTTCATCGGTGGTGTGACAGGCGTGGTGATGAGCGTAGAGCAAATCAACATGGTCATCCATAACACTATGTATCTACCTGGGCATTTCCACGGAACGCTAGTAGTGGGTACAACCATGGCATTCATGGCGGCTACTTATTGGCTGATTCCGGTTGTGTTCCAGCGTAAGATTGCTCTGCCTGGAATGGCGAAGTGGCAGCCGTATATCTTCAGCTTGGGTGCTTGGGTGTTCTCGATTGCACTGATGGGCGCAGGTACTTTGGGTGTACAACGTCGTCATGCGGATATCACGTTTGCTGGGCAACCGCTGGCTTATGAATACCCAGAAATCGCCAAAGGCTTGATGGATTTGGGCGAAATCTTTGGTGTGATTATGTCGGTTGGAGCGATCATGTTTATTCTGATCGTGCTTGCTTCCGTATTTTATGGTGAGCGTATCGCGGAAGATGCTGCGCCATGGCCTAAAGTGGAAGATGCCGATGTGGTCGCTGCAAGAACTGGGAACAAGCATGTGGGTATGTGGGGTATGGAAGCGCCAGGTACCTTCATCCTTGCTATGATCTTGTTCGCAACCATCGTGCTGTACTATTTCGTGAACTTCAAATACTTGTCCACGATATGGGGCTTGTCTTAAGGTAATACAGATGCCGGAAAGGTCGCTAGTACGACCTTTCCGGATTCTAGAGTTAGAGTCAGAAGGATGTCTCTAACTTAAGTTAGTTAGGCAATATGAGTGAGCTAGGTAACTTAAGTTAGAGATTTCAATCGGGTTGTCACAACCTATAAAAATAAACAGCGCCATGAAGTGAAGGGGAGATAGATATGGGAGCCAGTGTCATGTTCAAGCAGTGCATCAACGTATTCAAGTTGCGTATAGGTGTAGTAATCACGTTGGCAGCGCTAGGGGGGATGGCTATTACCCCAGGTGCATCGCTATCCAGTTGGCAAGTCTTGATATTGTCACTAGCAGTGATGATGGCTTCAGCGGCAGCAGGGGCATTCAATCAGTATTATGAATGTGATATTGATGCAAAAATGGCGCGTACCGAAAAACGGCCATTCGTGAACGGTTATTTTGAACATAGCCCAAAATGGTTAGTAATCATCAGTGTGATGTTAATTGTTGCAGTGACATCTGCAACGCTCGCATTCAACGCGATGACAGCCCTCAATATTTTTCTCGGTGCCTTCACCTACGCCATTGTTTATACCGCTTGGCTAAAAAGACGCACTTGGCTGAATATCGTATTTGGCGGGTTAGCGGGTAGTTTTGCAGTTCTTGCCGGTGCGGCAGCCGTCGATCCCTCGTTCGGCCCCCTTCCTATCCTGCTTGCGTTGGTGCTATTTCTGTGGACACCCCCACATTTTTGGAGCTTGGCAATCGTCATTCGTGAGCAATATGAAGCGGCAGGTGTACCTATGTTGCCAGTGGTGAAAGGCGATAAGAAGGCAGCACGTATCATCTTGGGGCATACCCTTCTTCTGGTTGCGGTGTCACTGTTGCCGGTATTTTATGGTTTGGGTTGGATATATCTTACGGGTGCAGTGTTGGGTGGAGCTTATTTCATCGTCAAGAGCGTACAACTTTTGCGTAACCCGACAAAACAAACTGCCATGGCCAATTTTGTTGCCTCGCTGGTGCAATTCACCGTGCTTATGGTGGCGTTGATGTTGGAAATATATTTTGCCTCTTGATTCGTTGTGCTCTTGATGAATCAATGGTGGTGAGGGTATCAAGTGTCATTTCGATGATTCAGAATTCATGAAGGTGTGAGCATGCGTCGCTATTGGTTGCCGATAAGCTTGGCAGTTTTGAGTTTCGGGGTATTGCTACCTGGAATGCTGTTTTATCTGTCACGCGGGTGGGATAACGGTAGCGTAATGGTTGATAAATCAACCACCTCGTCAGCAAAATCGCATGTTCAAACGCTCAAGCCAATCTCGCAGATTCCAGATGAAAAAGAAATATTGAGAATCAGCCAAGCGGCGATAGGCAATCAAGTCGGTGACTATACTTTTTTAGATAGGAGCGGACGCAAGGTGCGCCTTGCTGACTATCGGGGCAAGCCTCTGGTTATCAGCATGATCTATACGCACTGTCCGATCATCTGTGCAACCA
>JBAYTV010000332.1:0-2538 GCA_041675405.1 Sideroxydans sp.
CACCCTATCCAAACATGAGATCGCCGTCGCCAGCTACTACCTGCGCCGAGGTGCATACGTGGCTGCCGTCAACCGCAGCCAAGACGTTCTCAAGAACTACCCCAACACCCCGCAGACACGTGATGCTTTGCAGATCATGGTGCAGGCATATCACCGCCTTGACTTGAACGACATGAGTAAAGATACGCAACGCATCCTAGACAGCAACATCGCCAAAGACGGCATCAAACCCTCGAAGACTTACTTCAAGGAGCAAGAGACTCCATGGTGGAAGTTCTGGGAGATCTAGGTTGAAGTATTGCGCAGAATGCGGGGCTCCCGTCGAACTGCGCATCCCGCAGGATGACAGCCGTGAGCGATACATCTGCACCACCTGCGACACCATCCACTATCAGAATCCGCGCAACATCGTCGGCTCCATCCCCGTATGGAAAGACGGGCGTGTCTTGCTCTGTCGTCGCGCCATCGAACCACGCCATGGCTTATGGACACTGCCCGCCGGCTTCATGGAGAACGGCGAGACCACTGAAGAAGGCGCTGCACGCGAGACTTTGGAAGAAGCCAACGCCCGCGTGCAGATCCACGAGTTGTACGCCATGTACAACCTCTCCTACATCAACCAAGTCCATCTGCTGTATCGCGCCACCCTGCTCGATCTGGATTTCTCACCCGGCGTGGAAAGTCTGGAAGTGAGATTGTTCGCGGAAGAAGAGATACCTTGGGACACACTGGCGTTCCGCCCCGTCAAATACGCGCTCCAACATTACTTCAAGGAATGCAAGACGGGCGAGTTCACTTTGCTCACAGGCGATCTAGCGCCACCTGTACGGAAATAAACTAGTGGTTTTAAGTGGCGCTTCCTCGGCCTTATGTGGAGCGCTACATAAGGCCGAGGAGCTGCCTCAAATAGAAAATGCTCTCAGCTTGAGAGCGTTTCAACAGCGATTCCAGTCCACTGGATTTTGATGCAGGCGACTTAGGCCCAGTCGTCTAACTGAAGAACGCCGCATTCGCTTCCGCAGGGATAGCGACGTTGGTGATCTTCGCTTTCTGCAGCACCTCCCAGAAGTAACGATAGGTCGCGCGATCATGCAATTCGCCGTCGTATTGGATGGGACCCCACTCTGCCGCTTGAGCCGCCAACAGGATGTTGCTGGCGATGGCGACTTCGTCGTAGTTGGGCTTCATGGCATCCACGATGGCGGGTATCTGTGTGGGGTAGATGCTCCACATGCGCAAGAATCCGAACTCGTTGCGTGCACGGCTGGCGTCGGAGAAAGTGGTCTCGGTGTTCTTGAGATCGAGGGTGACGTTGTGCGCGGGAACGACACCATGAGCCAACGCGGCGGCAACGACCTGTGCTTTGGCGCGTGCCAACAAGCGATGTTCGAACTGTCCCGGGCTGCGCATCGCGCTGGCGGGAATGGCACCGTGATGTCCGCTGACGAAGTCCATCAATCCAAAATCCACGACCTGCAACCAAGGCAGTGCGGCGATCTCATACACCTCATGCAAGGCACCGTGCGTCTCGATCAAGATATGGATGGGGATGTGGCGCGTGATGCCGTGCGACGACGCCACCTTTTGGATGTAGGCGATCATCTCTGCTGCTTGTGCGGCTTTGGTGCATTTGGGGATGGTGATGTAGGCCAGCAACTTCCCCACTCCACCCACCAAGATGTCCACGTCTTGTCGCCAAGCGGCATGCGTGTAGTCATGGATGCGTGCGCCTGCCATGCGGCATTTGTTCGCTTCTGAATTCAACACACGCACGATCATCTCGGCATGTTCGCGCTCTTGCCCTGCGGCGGCACCGTCTTCGCAATCACAGGTGATGTCGAAGATGGGGCCCAGGCTGTCTTGCAGCGACAAGGCTTTCAGGATGAGTTTCTCGCTCCCCGCGAAATGTTCGCAGCTTGGGATGATGGGGAATGGCTTCTCTCCGCCGAACAGAGCTTGATTTGGGTGAATGGCTGACATGGTTCTTCCTTATCGACGTGGAATGAAAACGGTGTAATCAAGATCGAGCACTACATTGGGGTGATACACCCGTTTGCCGTCTTTCTCGATGTGCGTGCTGGGTAAGGTCTTCGCCGCTGCGTTCTTCACACCGACCATACGCAGACGCAAAGCACCGATGTCTTTGCGGCCGGGTATCTCCCAACGTTCCAACACTTCTGTCCAAGTGTAGAAGGTGTCACCACCGAAGCTGGGATTGCAGTGTGTGCCGGCGTTGATGGCGAGGATGCCCAAGGCGTTCTCCAAACCGTCATACGACAGCGCACGACAGACAGAGATGACATGCCCGCCGTACATCAGCCTGCGCCCGAACTGTGTGTCTTTCATCATCTGCGCATCGAAGTGCAGGCGTGCATTGTTCTGATACAGTTTGGTCGCCATGGTGTGATCGGAATCATCCACGGTCATGCCGGCGGGGTGGTCGATGCGTTCGCCCGCCTGATAGTCGTCCCACAAGCGTTGCCCGCCCGTGAGTGCGGTCTCGAATTTCGCACAATCCAGGGATGCCGGCGCTTGCAA
>JBAYTV010000333.1:0-2534 GCA_041675405.1 Sideroxydans sp.
ACTCAAGACCACTCCCGAAGACCACCACATCGCCAAGATGGCGGCGGTGGCACTTGGCCTCACCGTATTGGAGAACGCAATCCCTTCGCCTCTACCGGGCGTGAAGCCGGGGCTCGCCAACATCATCACGCTCATCGTATTGGCACGATACGGTTGGCGTGCAGCGGCTTGGGTGTCTCTACTTCGCGTAGTCGCCGGTAGCCTATTGTTCGGCAACTTTCTTGCCCCCGGATTCTTTCTGAGTCTGAGTGGTGCGCTGTGCAGCCTCGCCGTATTAGCTATAAGCATGCACTTACCTCAACGTTGGTTCGGTGCAGTGACGCACAGCATCCTCGCCGCCTTCGCCCATATCGCTGGGCAGATGATGGTGGTCTATCTATGGCTCATCCCTCACAGCGGCATCGCATACCTCATCCCCATCTTCGCAACGGCGGCCTTGGTGTTCGGCACAGTGAATGGAATAATCGCAACGCAATTCATGAACACTCCACAACAGCCCCCTCTCCCACCGGGGGAGGGCTAGGGTGGGGGAACACTCTCTCAACCGGGATAAGAAATGAAAACGATAACCTTAGCGCTCACTGGTGCATCTGGCCTACCTTACGGCATGCGACTCTTGGAGACACTCCTGCAAAGTGGTCAGCGCGTACATCTGGTGTACACCCAAGCTGCGCAGATCGTCGCCAAACAGGAGCTGGATTTCACCCTGCCCACTCGGCCGCAAGATGCGGAGCAGATGTTCGCTGAACGTTTCGGAAAATCCAGCGGCGAACTGAAAGTGTTTGGTATCCAAGACTGGTATGCACCGATGGCCTCCGGCTCCAACCCGGGTGACGCGATGGTGGTGTGCCCCTGCACCATGGGCACACTCGGCAAGATCGCGGGCGGCATCGGCGACGATCTCATCTGCCGCGCCGCAGACGTGATGCTCAAAGAGAAACGCACACTGATACTCGCCCCGCGCGAGATGCCCTTCTCTGCGATCCACCTCGAGAACATGCTCAAACTCTCGCATGCCGGCGCCGTCATCATGCCGCCGAATCCCGGCTTCTATCATCATCCGCAGAGCGTGCAAGACATCGTGGATTTCGTAGTGGCGCGGATACTCGACCATCTCGGAGTAGAACAGGTGCTCATGAAGAAGTGGGGCGGCTAATACCCATACCGTTCGCCCTGAGCTTGTCGAAGGGTCGCAGCAAAGCGGTGTGCTGCACGGGCGAATGGCTTTGAAAACCAGCGGCTTCGCTCATCCCCTTCGACAGGCCCAGGACAGGCTTCGATACGGCTTCGGCTACTCAGGACGAACGGTCTGGAGTTGCTTCAAAATCTTCCGCACTGGCGTCGGTATCGCCGCTCCCAACGCCTCCTCCACATCCAACCAAACGCTACCGGCTTGCGCCACGTGCAACGGCTTACGTGCAAGCTGGATCTTCAACGGCGTGATGTGCAGTTTGAAATGCGTGAAGGTGTGAGTGAAAGTCTCTAGTCGCACACCTTCGCTCGCATCCATTCCATTACGCATGAACCAGCCTTTCGCCGCGAGCTCATCGTCGAATTGTGGCGGACACCACAAGCCGCCCCAGATGCCGCTACTCGGCCGTTTCTCGAGCAGGATGTCACTGCCGTGCATGAGTACCAGAAACACCGCACGTCTTTCTGGTACAGATTTTCTAGGGCGCGGCGTCGGTAGTTGGCTGATGCACTCAGTCTGCAACGCGACACAATCAGATTGCACAGGGCACAACACACATTTGGGTTTGCTACGGGTACAGAGGGTGGCTCCCATATCCATCAGCGCTTGCGTGTAGGTGGCGACACCCCCAGTCGGCAGCAACGCTTCCGCTTGTTGCCACAACCGCTCCTCGATTTTTTTTTCTCCCGCCCAACCTGCGATACCGCAATACCTCGCAAGGACACGCTTCACATTGCCATCCAATATCGCACGTCGTTGATGGAAGGCGAGCGCGCAGATGGCTGCCGCTGTGGAACGACCGATACCGGGCAGTTCGAGGATGTCTTCAAATTTCTGCGGAAATTCTCCATTGAAGTTTTTGACAATGATGCGTGCGGCTTTGTGCAGATTGCGTCCGCGTGCGTAGTAGCCAAGACCGCTCCAGTGTGCGAGTACTTGGTCTTCCGTTGCCGCCGCAAGTACGTCGATGCTGGGGAACGAGGTGATGAAGCGCTGAAAATAGGGGATGACGGTGGCGACCTGCGTCTGCTGTAGCATGATCTCGGATAACCACACGCGATAGGCGTCTGCCTCCGACACGTTACTGGCGGAGCCAGTCGATTGCGGGTCGAGGCAGGGAGGCGGCAATCCAATGTCGTACGCTTGCTCACCTCTTTTTTTGCCGCCCTGCCCTTGCCACGGCAGGTCGTGACGACCATGCACGCGCTGCCACGCGATGAGGCGGGAAGCGAACGAAGTCATCGCGATTCCGTCACTTCCCATCCTATTCACTTGAACAGACCACCCAAGCCCTTCTTCAACTCAGCTTCCGCTTTGGCTTTGACAGCTGCTTTCTGCGCAT
>JBAYTV010000334.1:0-2523 GCA_041675405.1 Sideroxydans sp.
AGACATCCCCGGCAACGTGCGTCAGTTGGAGAACTTGTGCCACTGGCTCACCGTGATGACGCCGACACAGCAAGTGGAGATCGCCGACCTACCCGCCGAATGGCGCGATGGTGCACAGACCGCGCCTGCCGCCAGCGACTGGCGCTCTGCCCTCGCCCAACAAGCCGCGATGGCACTGCAGCGCAACGAATCGAACATCCTCGACACCCTCACCAAAGAGTTCGAGCGCACACTCATCACGCAAGCTTTGCAGCACACTGGCGGAAGACGTATCGAAGCCGCGACCTTGTTGGGTATGGGTCGTAATACGTTGACGCGGAAGATCCAGGAATTGGGGTTGGACGGCGGGAGCGAGTAACCTCTTCACGTCATTCCCGCGCAGGCGGGAATCCAGCGGGTTTATTCAAAATGCCTTGGTCGTGTCTTGCTTCGCAAGGAATGTTTTTGACTGGACTCCCGCCTGCGCGGGAGTGACGAATTTGCGTTTCTTACTCGCCTGCTTCCACACCCCCGTGATGGGCTGCTGATTCTTGCTCTCACCCAAGATGGACAGACCGTACATCTCAGAAAGTGTGCGTAGCAGTGTGTAGTGGTTGATGCGCTGCGCGGATTTGCCCGGCTTCACCATCTCGCCCACAAAGATTGTCGCGATACGATTGCCTTCGCGGCCATCATCTTCATCGAACGTCACGATGAGCAAACTGTTGTGTGTCATCGCCCATTGCGCATATTGCTCGATGTTCTGCGCCAGCCACGCATCGCCCTGCTCTATGCTGCCGTCGTGCATATCATTACGCTGATCGGGCACCACCAAAGATACAGTCGGCAGTTGTGAGAAATCTTGCGGGAACGCCGTGAAGGGTTGGTTGGATGCAGACAACTCTTTCCAATTCGCCGCCGGATTGTGTTTGCGCATGTACGCGCCATATCGACAGCCTTCGTAACCCGCCTCGGGCAGCGACTCTGAATAGCTGACGAAGCTCAAGCCCTTCTCGATGAGCGCCCCACCCAGATTCTCGCCCTTCAATTCCAGCGGGCAGGCATTGCTGCTGATGCCTCGCGTCGTCCCAGAGAATAAGGCTAGATAGTTGGGCTGACTGGGGTGGGTGACGCCATACGAATTAGTGAACAGCACTCCGCGTTGCGCAAGCGCGTTGATGTAGGGCGCATCAGCATTACCGATGATCTTGGAATAGCCTCGGTTCTCTTCCACCACGATGACGATGTGATTGGGACGCGGTAAAGCAACTTCTGTTGCGATGGCAGATTGAGCACCCCACAACAATGCAAAAACTACCGTCATTCCCGCGAAGGCGGGAATCCAGTGCTTTTCATTAACTAGATTCCCGCCTTCGCGGGAATGACGACAGAGGGAATTCACAAACTCACTCATCTTGGTTAGGACTTTGCGCGGACGTATTGGATTCATCCTGCGGCTTCTTCTTCGGGCGATTCTTGCTTGGGTCGGCGAAGTTAAATCGCCCCGCCAGCACGCACCCCTTCATGCCGATATCGCATGGCTTGTTCAGCACCTTCTGGCACTTCTCATCCACCTCATGCGGACAACCCCAACCGCTCATAAAACCTCGCTATAAATTCCGTTCGTGGTGAGCTTGTCGAACCATGAACGACCTCACCCTTCGACAAGCTCAGGGCGAACGGGGAATATTCCTATGTCTTCTTCACGAACTCGGTCTTCAACTGCATCGCACCGATACCGTCGATCTTGCAGTCGATATCGTGATCGCCATCCACCAAGCGGATGTTCTTCACCTTGGTGCCCACCTTCACAACGGAAGACGAACCTTTGATCTTCAGATCTTTGATGACCGTGACGGTGTCGCCATCGACCAGCACATTGCCGAAAGCGTCTTTGAACACCTTGGCTTGCTCACCCGCTTCAGCGGTCGCTGTCTTGCTCCACTCCCAAGCGCACTCAGGGCAGACATAGTTGTCACCATCTTCGTAGGTGAATGGGGAATCGCATTTAGGGCATTTTGGTAAGTCAGTCATATCAGTACAGTGTATAGAATTTAGAAATTTGTGATTGCTACTACAGCTTGTATCCACGATGCACCGCCACCACGCCGCCCGTCATATTGAAGTACTCGACGCGTTCCAGCCCGGCATCCACCATCATCTGTTTCAACTCTTCCTGTCCCGGATGCATGCGGATGGATTCGGCGAGGTAGCGGTAGCTGTCGGCGTCGTTGGCGACGAGTTCGCCGATCTTGGGCAGCAGCTTGAACGAGTAAGCGTCGTAGAACGGCTCCAGCGGTTTGGCGATCTTGGAAAACTCCAGCACGATGACGCGTCCGCCCGGCCGGATCACGCGGTACATCTCGCGCAGCGCGGCATCCTTGTGCGTGACGTTGCGCAGGCCGAAGGCGATGCTGACACAATCAAAATAATTGTCGGGGAACGGCAGATGTTCGGCGTCGCATTGCGCGGTCGGCGTGGCGATGCCCTCGTCGAGCAGGCGGTCGCGGCCGACGCGCAGCATCGCGTTGTTGATGTCGGTGA
>JBAYTV010000335.1:0-2519 GCA_041675405.1 Sideroxydans sp.
TGCACGTGCGATTCACGAATACCTGCAGAGGTGATCTCGACGAATTCCGCTTTGGCATGGATCGTCGCAATGTCTGGGCAACCAAGGTAGCCCATGCTTGAGCGCAGACCTCCCAATAGTTGATGCACCACAGCCAACGCACTACCTTTGTAAGGAACGCGACCTTCCACACCTTCAGGCACCAACTTGTCGTTGTTACCTTCTGTATCTTGGAAATAACGATCCTTGGAACCTTGCTGCATCGCCCCCAAACTGCCCATGCCACGGTAAGATTTGTAAGAGCGGCCTTGATACAACTCGATCTCTCCCGGCGCTTCTTCTGTCCCTGCGAACAAACCACCCAACATCACCGCATGGGCACCCGCCGCGATTGCTTTGGCGATGTCTCCTGAGAAACGTACGCCACCATCTGCGATCAGCGGCACGCCTGTACCTGCAAGTTCATCTGCCACCAATTGGATCGCGGTGATCTGCGGAACACCTACGCCTGCGACCATACGTGTGGTGCAGATCGAACCTGGACCGATACCAACCTTGACACCGTCAGCACCATGGTCGACCAGTGCACGTGCTGCAGACCCAGTGGCGATATTGCCGCCGATGACATCGACTTTCGGAAAATTCTTTTTGACCCACTGCACGCGGCTCAACACGCCCTGTGAATGGCCGTGCGCCGTGTCAACCACCAACACGTCCACGCCTGCCTCTACCAGAAGAGAAACGCGCTCTTCTGTACCCTCGCCCACACCCACTGCAGCACCTACGCGCAAACGACCTTGGTTATCTTTACAAGCCAAGGGATGCTCGCTGGACTTGAGGATGTCTTTAACCGTGATCAAGCCACAAAGCTCGAATGCGTCATTCACCACCAGCACACGCTCGATGCGATGTTTATGCATCAGATTGCGCGCCTCATCACGGTTTGCGTTCTCTTTGACCGTGATCAAACGGTCGCGCGGAGTCATGATATTGGTGATGGATTGATCAAGATTGCTTTCAAAACGCAAATCTCGGTTAGTGACGATACCAACCACTTGCTTGCCTTGTACCACTGGCAAACCGGAAATCTTATGTTGACGAGTCAGATTGAGCACGTCACGCACCGTCATGTTCGGCGCGATAGTGATGGGGTCTTTAACGACACCGCTCTCAAAGCGCTTCACTTTTGCGACTTGAGCAGCCTGCTCTTTGGAGGTCATATTCTTGTGAACGATGCCGATACCACCTTCTTGCGCCAGTGCAATGGCAAGACGCGCTTCAGTAACCGTATCCATCGCTGCTGATAGCAACGGGATGTTTAGGCTGATATTGCGGGTGAGCTGGGTGCGCAGATTGACATCGCGCGGCAAGATGTTGGAATGCGCTGGGAGCAGGAGCACATCGTCGAAAGTGAGGGCTTTTTGAGTGATACGCATGAAATCTTCCTCTGCAAAGCGCGCATTATATCAAAACTTTGCAGCCTCGCTGGGGTCTGCATTGCAGCGCTCTTATTGCTTTTTACCCATCACATAGATGATGTGTTCGAAGAACACTTCACACCAACTCTGGTCACTCCCCTGAAGTGTCTGCAATAATTTATTGACCTCACCGACAGGCCAATTCAGGTTGAATCTGACCAGCATATCTTGCGTGTAATGCGACGACATGTCTTGCAGCTTCTGCCCTCGCTTGTTGATTTCTGCCAACATCAAGGCCAAGTCCTTATCCGAGTCGATTTCCGCAGTCAGATCGCCATACATCTTTGGATTATTCTTGGTGTGTTCGATAAATTGACTCAAGACGAAGAAAAACTCACCTTGGTTATTCTGCGTGACCTCATCCCCAAGCATGAAGGGAAATACAGAGAGTTCCAGCCAATAGTAATTCAACTTTGGATTGCGCCATTTGCTGACGCCGACATTGCCTTTGCGCGCTTGCGCTCTAAGTACACAATCGTCCAATAATAATTTATCAGAGGGGCGATCGGCGATTTCGGGATCCTTCAATACGATTGGTTTGACCAAAAAGAAATCAGGGAAATCATCGAACAGTTTTCCTGAGGTTTGATGAGAGCGATAGTAGGAGCGGAACAGCTTAAGCGCCATATCCTGGTTACTCTCCACCCTCAAGAACTCTTGCTGGTTAGTAGTTTGTGTCTTCTTTTGTGACATCGCCTCTCCATCTGGCTGCACGTTTCACTGGTCTATATTTGAATCAGAGCCCGCCAGCGTCATACAACAGCGCCGAATGATAAATTGACGGGCGCGAAAATAATAGGTACTTTCCAGCTAAATTTTTCGGGAGTATCACCATGAGAACCCTGTTCACCCTCGCAGCGCTAGTCTTGTTTAGCCTTACTGCCCAAGCCGGACTCAATAAATGGGTCGATGCCGAGGGTAATGTCCACTACTCAGACGCCCCACCTCAGAACGTCAAGACACAGAGCGTCCCCAACATCGCAGGCACCGGACAAGCCGCCGCACCAGTCACTTACTCATCCAAGAGCTACGTTGAACGAGAAGCAGAATTAAAGAAATCAA
>JBAYTV010000336.1:0-2513 GCA_041675405.1 Sideroxydans sp.
CGGCGGCTGTTGCGGCACGTCGCCTGCGTTCATCAAAGCCATCGCCGACGTCGTCAAAGACATCCCGCCACGCAAGATACCGAGCAATCCCGTCGAGTGTCGTTTGTCTGGATTGGAGCCGTTCAACATCGGCGAGGGTTCCTTGTTCGTCAACGTGGGCGAGCGCGCCAACGTCACCGGCTCGGCCAAGTTCAAGCGCCTCGTGCTGGAGGGCAAATACGACGAAGCATTGGAAGTCGCCAAACAACAAGTGGAAACGGGCGCACAAGTCATCGACGTGAATATGGACGAAGCCATGCTGGACGGCGAAGCCGCGATGGTGAAGTTCCTCAACCTCATCGCGTCCGAACCCGACATCTCCAAAGTGCCGCTGATGATCGACTCCTCCAAGTGGAGCATCATCGAAGCGGGCTTGAAGTGTGTGCAGGGCAAGTCCATCGTCAACTCCATCTCGTTGAAAGAGGGCGAGGAGAACTTCATCAAATACGCGACTCTCGTGCGCAAATACGGTGCGGCCGCCGTGGTGATGGCGTTCGACGAAGCGGGTCAGGCCGACACCTATAAACGCAAGATCGACATCTGCAAACGCAGCTACGACATCCTCGTGCACAAGGTCGGCTTCCCGCCCGAAGACATCATCTTCGACCCCAACATCTTCGCCATCGCGACAGGTATCGAAGAGCACAACAACTACGCGGTGGACTTCATCGAAGCGACGGCGTGGATTCGCAAGAACCTGCCCTATGCCAAGGTGAGCGGCGGCGTGTCCAACGTGTCGTTCTCCTTCCGTGGCAACGAGCCGGTGCGCGAAGCCATCCACACCGTATTCCTGTATCACGCCATCAAGGCTGGCATGAACATGGGCATCGTCAACGCGGGGCAGCTCGGCGTGTACGAAGAGATACCGAAAGACCTGCGCGACGCGGTGGAAGACGTGGTGCTCAATCGTCACCCTGATGCGGGTGAGAAGCTGGTGCAACTGGCCGAGAACTTCAAAGGCGGTGGTAAAGAGCAGGTCGAAGATCTGGAGTGGCGCAAAGGTACGGTGCAGGAACGCCTCACCCACGCGCTGGTGCGCGGCATCACCACGTACATCGTGGAAGACACCGAAGAAGCGCGCCTGCAGGCCAAGTTCCCGGTCGAAGTGATCGAAGGTCCGCTGATGACTGGCATGAACTTCGTCGGCGACCTGTTCGGCGCGGGCAAGATGTTTCTGCCGCAAGTGGTGAAATCGGCGCGCGTGATGAAGCAGGCCGTGGCGCATTTGATTCCGTATATCGAAGCCGAGAAGCTACGCTCCGGCGACACCAGCACCAAGGGCAAGATCGTGATGGCCACGGTGAAGGGTGACGTGCACGACATCGGCAAAAACATCGTCACCGTGGTGTTGCAGTGCAACAACTTCGAAGTGGTGAATATGGGCGTGATGGTGCCGTGTCAGCAGATTTTGGACACCGCGCGTGAACACAAAGCTGACATCATCGGTCTGTCCGGCCTCATCACTCCCTCGTTGGAAGAGATGACGTACGTGGCGAAAGAGATGGAACGCCAAGGGTTCAAGATTCCGCTGCTCATCGGCGGCGCACCACCTCGCGCGTCCACACCGCGGTCAAGATCGAGCCCAGCTATCCTAGTGGTTCTGTGGTGTACGTCACCGATGCCTCGCGCGCCGTGGGCGTGTGCAGCAACTTGTTGAGCGACACCCTGCACGACGATTACGTGGCCGAGATCAAAGCCGATTACCAAGCCGCGCGTGAGCAACACGAAGGCAAGAAGGGCAAAGCGAGTTATGTAACGTTGGCGGAAGCGCGGGAGCGTGGGTTCAAGACGAATTGGGGAAATCAAAACCAAAAACAAATCCCTCCTAACCTCCCTTTGCAAAGGGAGGAATCCTCTTCTCCCCAAGCACGCGTTGTCTCCAAGGCTGCCACCACACCAGCCTCCCCCTTTGACAAAGGGGGATTGAGGGGGATTTATGTCCCTCCAAAACCCAAGCTGCTGGGTGTTCACAAACTCGAAAACTACCCGCTCCACATCTTGGTGGACTTCATCGACTGGACACCTTTCTTCCATGCATGGGAAATGACGGGTCGTTATCCGAAGATACTCGACGATAAAGTGGTAGGCAGCGAAGCACGCAAACTGTTCGCTGATGCGCAAGCCATGTTGCAGCAGATCATCAAAGAGAAATGGCTCACCGCCAATGCCGTGTTCGGATTGTTCCCTGCCAACACAGTGAACAGCGACGACATCGAGATCTACAGCGACGACAAGCGCAAGAACGTGGCGATGACATGGCACAACCTGCGCCAGCAGACCAAGAAGCCCGCCGACATCCCCAACTACTGCTTGGCCGATTACATCGCGCCGAAAGACAGCAAAGTGAAGGACTACATCGGTGGCTTCGCCGTCACCACGGGCATCGGCATTGATGCGCGCGTGGCGGAATTCGAGAAACAGAACGACGACTACAGCGCCATCATGTTGAAGGCGCTGGCCGACCGTCTGGCCGA
>JBAYTV010000337.1:0-2507 GCA_041675405.1 Sideroxydans sp.
GACCTTGGATGATCCGCAAACTGACCTCGATGAAGATCGGCCAGTCGGTACGTAGCGATGGGCCGCAGACACATCTGGTGAAGGCGGGTACGCCGACCATGGGCGGCGCGCTCATCCTCGCATCGGTCGCCATCACCACTTTGTTGTGGGGCGATCTGCACAACGCATACATCTGGGTGGTGTTGTTCACCACGCTAGGCGTCGGTGCCATCGGTTGGGTGGATGACTATCGCAAAGTGGTGCATCGCAATCCCGATGGACTGTCGGCGCGCGCCAAGATGTTCTGGCAATCACTCATCGCTTTGGCGGTGGGTATCTATCTGTGGACACACGCCACGCTGCCCGCGCAGACAGAACTCATCGTGCCCTTCTTCAAACATTTCGTGATCCCCTTGGGCATGGTTGGATTTATCGTGTTGGTCTATCTGGTGATCGTCGGTAGCAGCAATGCGGTGAATCTCACCGACGGTCTCGACGGCCTAGCCATCATGCCGACGGTGATGGTGGCGAGTGCGCTGGCGATCTTCGCCTATGTCGCGGGACACGCTGGATTCTCAGCCTATCTGGGCGAGCCATCCATCCCCGGGGCGGGTGAACTGGCGGTGTTCTGCGCCGCCATCGCGGGCGCGGGTCTGGCTTTCTTGTGGTTCAACGCCTATCCCGCCGAAGTGTTCATGGGTGATGTGGGCGCGTTGGCACTGGGCGCGGCATTGGGCGCGGTCGCCGTCATCATCCGACAAGAGTTGGTGCTGTTCATCATGGGCGGTGTGTTCGTGGTGGAGGCGGTGTCGGTGATGCTGCAAGTGTCCTATTTCAAATACACCAAGTATCGAACGGGTACCGGCAAGCGCATCTTGTTGATGGCGCCGTTGCACCATCACTTCGAACAAAAAGGCTGGAAAGAGACTCAGGTCGTCGTGCGTTTCTGGATCATCACCATGTTGTTGGTGTTGATCGGATTGGCGACGCTCAAGTTGAGGTAACCGATGGATCAATTGCGTAATCAATCTGTGTTGGTGATCGGTCTCGGTGAGACCGGGCTGTCGCTCGCGCGTTGGTTGACTGCGCAAGGTGCACAAGTCTGCGTGGCGGACAGTCGTGCCACCCCGCCGGGTGCGGACACGCTGTACAAAGAGATGCCGCAAGTGGATGCGCATTTCGGACCGTTCCGCGACGAGTCTTTGATCGGTATCGAGCGTATCGCCATCAGCCCCGGTGTGCCACTGGCAGAACCCTTCGTGCAGCGCGCCATCGCGCGCGGCATACCTGTAGTGGGTGATATCGAGCTGTTGGCGCAAGAGATCAATAAGTATCCTCGGCAGTCCTCCCTCACCCCAACCCTCTCCCAAGAGGGGAGAGGGGGCGAACGTGAAATGCGTCCTTTGATCCTTGCCATCACCGGTGCCAACGGCAAGACCACTGTCACCAGTATGGTGGGGGCGATGTGTGCCGCCGCTGGCTTGGATACACAAGTGGCGGGCAACATCTCGCCGGCGGTGTTGGATGCCTTGCGTGAGCGTGAAGAGAAACAACCGCAGATATGGGTGCTGGAATTGTCCAGTTTCCAACTGGAGACGACACACAGCTTGGATGCGGATGCTGCCGTGGTGCTCAACGTGACGGAAGACCATCTGGATCGTTATGACGGCAGCATGGATAGCTACGCTGCTGCCAAGTTGCGCATCTTCCACGGGGAGGGCGTGCAGGTCGTGAATCGGGACGATGCGCGCAGTGCGGCGATGCGGAGCGCTGGGCGCAAGCAGGTCAGCTTCGGATTGAATCCACCGAGCAGTGATGCGGATTGGGGTATCAGCCGCGAAGGCGCGCTGGTCTGGTTGATGCAAGGTTCGCACAAGATATTGCGTTCGGATGAGTTGCAGGTGAGTGGCTTGCACAACGTGGCGAACGCCCTCGCTGCATTGGCTTTGTGTCGTGCACTCGACATGCCACTTGAGCCGCTGGTGGAGGCGCTGCGCGCGTTCAAAGGATTGCCTCATCGTGTGGAGAAGGTGGCTGAATTGTTCGGGGTCACCTACTACGACGACTCTAAAGGTACCAATGTCGGTGCGACCGAAGCGGCGCTCAAGGGATTGGGCCGACCCGCCGTGGTGATCTTGGGTGGCGATGGCAAGGGGCAGGATTTCTCGCCGTTGAAAGCGGCAGTGGCGGAGCATGCGCGCGCTGCGGTGTTGATCGGGCGCGATGCGCCGCTCATCGAGAAGGCCTTGCAAGGTTGCGGGAAGCCGATCGCACATGCGCGCGACATGGATGAGGCGGTGCGTATCGCCACCGACCATGCGCAAGCCGGCGACGCGGTGTTGATGTCACCCGCCTGCGCCAGTTTCGATATGTACAAGAACTATCTGCATCGCGCAGAGACTTTCATCGCGGCGGTCAAGAAAGTGGAGGCGTCATGCTCAGTGCCGCACTGAATTCTCCGCGTCGCAACGTCTCCGAGTATGACGACACGCTCACGTGGATCGTCGCGGCTTTGCTTGCCATCGGCC
>JBAYTV010000338.1:0-2500 GCA_041675405.1 Sideroxydans sp.
CCACGAGAATGTCGGCATCGCGCGTGTGCTTGGCGAGGTCGGTAGTCTTGGAAGTGCAAATGGTGACGGTGGCATTGTGCTGCAACAGCAACAATGCCATCGGTTTGCCCACGATGTTGCTTCGACCAACGATGACCGCATGCTTGCCTTCAATGGATACACCGCTCTTTTGCAATAACACCAGTGACCCATAAGGCGTGCAAGGGGCGAAGCGCATGTTGCCTGTTGCCAATGCGCCCACGTTCAGGGGATGGAAACCATCCACATCTTTGTCTGGGCTGATGGCGTTCAGTATCTTTTCGCTGTCGATGTGCTTGGGCACGGGAAGTTGAACGAGCAAGCCATGGATCTTGGGATCCTTATTCAACGCGTCGATCTTTGCGAGCAAATCAGCCTCGCTGGTGTCAGCGGGCAGGGCGATGTGCACGGAATGCAGTCCCAGTTCGGCGCAGGCTTTTACCTTGTTGGCAACGTAGACCTTGGAAGCGGGGTCTTCACCCACGATGATGACCGCCAGCCCGGGCGTGATGCCGCGAGCTTTGAGCGCATCGGCACGCACCTTCCATTCAGCACGCACTTCTTGTGCGATGGCTTTTCCGTCAATGATGCGAGCGGTCATCTTGGTCTCCTAGATCAGAACTCTGGTTTGACTTTGGCGTTGTTGTAGTTCTCAACACCCAACATGATCTCTTTGCGTGCTTCTTCCACCCCTTCCCAGCCACCGATCTTCACCCATTTGTTCGGCTCCAGATCTTTGTAGTGTGCGAAGAAATGTTCGATCTGTTTCAACGTGATCTCAGGCAGTTCTTTGTAACTCTTCAGGCTACGATACAGGGTGGAGAGTTTGTCCACGGGCACAGCCAACACCTTGGCATCGAAACCGGATTCGTCTTCCATCTTCAACACGCACAATGGGCGGCAGCGCACGACCACGCCGCTGTTCAAAGGAACGGGTGTGATGACCAGTACATCCACAGGATCGCCATCGTCAGACAGGGTGTGTGGGATGTAGCCGTAGTTGCAAGGGTAGTGCATCGCGGTATTCATGAAGCGGTCAACGAAGATCGCACCGGAATCTTTATCCACTTCGTATTTGACTGGCTCACCGTGTTGCGGGATCTCGATGATGACGTTGAAATCATCGGGAAGATTGTTGCCGGAAGGGACTTTGTTCAAGCTCATGATGCGCTACCTTGACGTGTGAATTGAAAGGCGCGAATTGTATCATCCGACGCAACGAAAAGGGCTGCCGAGGCAGCCCTTTGAGGTGACGCTTACGTGAGGATTACAGCAATGGCACGATCATCAAAGCCACGATGTTAATGATCTTGATGAGCGGGTTCACGGCGGGACCTGCGGTGTCTTTGTAGGGGTCGCCCACGGTGTCTCCTGTCACGGCAGCCTTATGAGCTTCCGAACCTTTGCCGCCGAAGTTACCTTCCTCGATGTATTTCTTCGCGTTGTCCCATGCGCCGCCACCAACAGTCATCGAGATCGCCACGAAGATGCCGGTGATGATGGTGCCGACCAGTACACCGCCAAGAGCTTGAGCACCCAGTGTCAGTCCGACGATCACCGGAACGGCGATTGGTAGTAGCGAGGGGACGAGCATCTCCTTGATTGCGGCCTTGGTCAGCATGTCCACGCAAGTACCGTATTGTGGTTTGCCGGTACCTTCCATGATGCCGGGGATCTCTTTGAACTGGCGGCGCACTTCCACCACCACAGAACCGGCGGCGCGACCCACCGCTTCCATGCCCATCGCGGCGAACAGGTAAGGCACCATGCCGCCGATGAACAGGCCGATGATGACCATGTGGTTAGATAAGTCGAAGGCCATCGCCTTGGCAAGGGGGTCAGCCAACAGCGCTTGGGCATCGATCGCATGGGTGTAGTCGGCAAACAAGACTAGCGCGGCCAGACCGGCAGAACCGATGGCGTAACCTTTGGTAACTGCCTTGGTGGTATTGCCCACTGCGTCCAGCGCATCGGTGATCTTGCGCACGTCGGGCGGCAGTTTGGACATTTCGGCGATGCCGCCGGCGTTATCGGTAATCGGACCATAGGCATCCAGTGCCACGATGATGCCAGCCATGGACAGCATCGAAGTTGCAGCGATGGCGATGCCATACAGCCCGCCCAGAGCGAATGCCCCCCATATCGCAAGACACACGACCAGTACTGGAGCGGCGGTGGCCTTCATTGACACGCCCAAGCCGGCGATCACGTTGGTGCCATGGCCGGTAGTGGAGGCTTCGGCGATATGGCGCACTGGTGCGTATTCGGTGGCAGTGTAGTACTCGGTGATCCACACCATGGCTGCCGTCAATGCCAGCCCGATCAGTGTGGCATAGTAGAGATTGAGTGATGTCACCAAGTGCCCGTCTATCGTGACACCTTCGCCCAGCATCATCGTGGTGATTGGATAGAAGGCGATCGCCGCCAGCACTGCGGATACGGTGAGACCACGGTACAGCGCGTTCATGATCTTGCCCCCCGC